>JAJDEE010000483.1 GCA_029259975.1 Planctomycetota bacterium | reverse complement strand
TGAAGAGGATTTACGAGTAAAACGACCGATTGTTTCGCCCTGGACCGGTTTTTTAGAAAAAACTGTCGAATCGTGGGTGTCCAATCCAGATGTGAAACTCATTCGTGCCGAAATCAACGAAGAGACTCCTAGAAGACTCATTGTCTCGTTTGAAAGGCAGTTTCCGGATGCCAATCAACCCGTGAAATTTGAGTTTCTCATGGACCAAGGCTGGGCTCTTTCCAGATACATGCTTGGCTTTGAAGAAAAAAATAATATCAGTCAGCAACTTCTCTATGAAGAGGAGTCAGCTACTCCCGCTGTCCCATTATCGTTGGTAAAGAAGCAAGAGAATAAGAAGTATTCCAAAGACCCGTTCTTTGTAGAGCAGTATCAAATCGAAGAGTTTCTCTTTGAAAAGCCTTCTTGGAACGTTTTTCGGCTCTCAGCGTTTGGGCTCGATGATAACGTGGGAATTCGTAGCTGGAGTATGCTTTGGTGGTTGCTTATTATTACTGTCGTATTGTTTTGTGGAGCAGGGGCAACAATGCATTGGCGTAATAAATAACAGGAATAGAGACCCATACAGCGTAGATGTCGAGAAAATTATATGAAGTATCCCCCTCTGATGGCGGTCTTAGTCATCGGGTTAGTTGTTGGTTTTGCCTGGTCGCTACTCGACAACAGTACTCAGGATTCGCCTCTCTATCATTTACGCGTAGCAAGCTATCCCAGCACCTTCATTTCTCAAATTGATGTGGTTCTTACGGCACCTTCCGAAGTGCGATTAACTTGGGTCGGTCCAGATGCAAAGAGCCAGCCTGCTGGACCCTTTAAGGCCTCTGTCGGTAGTGGCTGCGGAACGAATGACTGTAATGATGAAATCGAAAGTAATTGTCTCAACTCGGAATGCACTCCCAAAGGAACCCATTACGTTGAACAAATGATGGATAATTTGAAGAGGTCCCCTGCTTGCCGCTTTGCCACCTTTATCAACCGTAAGCGGGCGATTGCTCTTCATTCACATACGAGTGTACCGGATCATCCGTCCTCAAATGGCTGCATTCGTTTAGAAATATATCCTGCACAACTGATACACAATAATTCCGTAGTGAAAAAAACTAAGGTAGTCGTCGAAGGTACATGGAAGGCTCCTGCAACAGAAAAGATTCGAGTTGCAACGACGACTGAGATTGAACCTGCTAGTAAGAGTGAGATTCAAAGCAACAACCATTAGTGTAATATTGCCACCTTTTACCGTAAGTTGACAAAAGTATGTTTACACACCCCCCTAGAACCTTTGCTTTTGAAATATTGGCGTTGGTTCTTGTTCTGGTCTCAGCTTATGTCGGGTGCAACAGAACTCCGCCAAATCCAAATGCTCCCATCGAACCGGGCGAGTACGAGGTGCGGTTTGAAACGGACGATCTCAGTTCGATTGCACAACGGGCATATGGAGATATGGAGTTGTGGTATTGTTTGCTCAATGCTAATCCAGAATTGTCGAAGCGACCAGGTTTTAACGTCGATATGGGTGAAACCCTCACGATACCTAGAAAAGAAGACTTAGATTCAAATCTTCCCAAATCAATCTTCCCGAAAGAATTACCCGCTGATTACATCATTATGCCTGGAGACAGTTTGTATTTTATTGCCCAGGGTTGTTACGGAGACCGGGAACAGTGGGATGTTCTTTACAAAGCCAACCGAACCAAACTATCAGCAAGAGTAAAAGAGGATAAACGCCAGATAATAGCAGGAGAAGTATTGCATATACCTGCACTACCCTATGTTGAAGATAGTTTGCAGGAAGAGTAGAAAATGTTCGTGTTCATCTACCCACTCAAAGCTGAACGAAGAGCAGCGTTTACACTCGTTGAACTTTTGGCAGTCATTGCCATCATCGGGGTGTTGATTGCTCTGTTGTTACCTGCAGTTCAAGCCGCTCGCGAGTCAGCTAGACGTACGACTTGTCAAAATCATCTTCCCCAAATCGGACTAGCATCACAGAATCACGTCCAAATGCACGGTTTCTTTGCTACGGGTGGCTGGTCGGGACGCTTTGTTCCAGACCCGAATCGGGGATACGGACGCACACAACCGGGCGGTTGGGTTTTTGGCTTGCTGGAGTATCTCGAACAGGATAATTTACGAATTAGTACTTCAAGGAATGATATCACTGGTCCTAATAAAGCTTGGCTCAACAAGATATTTTCAAGTGCCCCAGAATTTTTGTATTGCCCTAGTCGACGGTCAGCTCGAACGTATCCTTTCAAGACGACTGGAAATGGAGCTTGGCTACTAAACGTCGGCAGCTCCGTATTGACATTGCCTGGCGTCACAAAATGTGATTATGCCGCCAATAGTGGGGATGCCCGCTATAGTGCGGCTGAGACTTTTAACGACACTACTAATATGTGGGTGCCCAAGAATTATGAAGAGCTAGAAAACGGCAAACAGCTATGGACAAGAACTGATAATGAGAACTTAGTTTATTATCAGACAGGCATCTCTTATTACCGTAGTGAAGTACGCCCCAAACAAATCGATGACGGATTATCGAACACTTATTTAATTGGCGAAAAGTTCCTTCATGTAGAGGGCTATGAAGATGTCAATGAGTTATCAGGCATCCAAGTCATGGGTGATAACCAATCTGCCTGGGTAGGATACGAATGGGACAATCATCGAGTCGCTTGGAATCCTTCGTCCGAATGGAAATTTGAAGCGTTTCAACCTAGTCAGGATACTGCTGATGACGGTTACAAGAACATTCTTGCATTTGGCAGTTCGCATCCAGGAGCTTTTAATATGGCATTTTGTGATGGGAGCGTGCGTTCGATAAATTATGACATTGATGCACTAACGCATCGACAACAAGCAACAAGAGCAGGCGGTGAACAATAAGTATTTCCAGGTTAATTCTTATCAAGTAAAGTTCTAATCTCGCTCCGTTTTGCATCGGCTAGGAGTAACAAAGGTGTCAAGTACCGGAGTAACAAAGGTGTCAAGTACCGTTTCAGGGGATTGGGGTGGCGAGTCAGGTGGAATCGCAGTAAAATTTCGACTTTGCCCCACACTCGGTCACCCGTTGGAGAGCAGCTTTCATGCCCCGGCCACCACGCGCTGATGAAGCAGGTGCTATTTATCACGCTCTCAATCGTGGTAATGCGCGGCGGCCCATCTTTTCTAAAGACGCCGACTACGAGGCATTCGAGCAATTGATTGCCGAGGGCTTGGAGAAATTTCCCGTAGATCTGATCGCTTATCAATGGATGAAGAACCACTGGCATATGGTTCTGTCGCCGCAAGTGGACGGGGGAATGTCGGCGTTTGTTGGCTGGGTCACGCTGACGCACACGCAACGCTATCACGCTCACCATCGAACGGTCGGGCACGGACACGTTTATCAGGGCCGCTACAAAAGTTTTCCGGTGCAGGATGACGAGCATTTTCACTTGGCTTGTCGTTACGTGGAACGGAATGCGTTGACTGCCAAGATCGTCAAGCGGTCGGAAAACTATCGTTGGGGAAGTTTATACAATTGGTTAGGTGGAGAGTCGGAGATCGAACTCGCCCGTTGGCCGATTCGTCGTTTGCCAAGCTGGGTCGAGCATGTCAACGCAGCGCTGTCCGCCCAGGAGCAAAAAGCATTGCGGCATTGTGTCGCTCGTGGCGCTCCTTTTGGTACCCTCGATTGGACCGAAGAAACCGTCAGGCGACTGGGGTTGGAATCTACGGTTCGACCAAGAGGACGGCCACGAAAACCAGCCTAGCCCCCGAAAACGGTACTTGACACCTTTTTTCTCCCTCCCAGCAGAGTCCAGGAGTTTCGCAATGGAAAGCGTGATCGATGTTCGCATGTTGTTTAGTGGGTTCTCGCTTCTAGTCACCAGCTACTTTTGGCTGGTCCAGGCTCGCAAAGAACGGCCGAATCTTCAGTTTTATCAGCTCAGCGATTTTCGCACGGCTTGCCGACGCCACCCTGAGAACGAGGGATGGAAGCGGCTGTGCATTCAGCAACTTGACACGGGTGGCGTGCTGGTCGCGAACCATAGCTCGCGCCAAAACTCCATCATCTTTTTCGAGTGTTTTTTGCTCACCGAAGCAGGGCTTGTCACGGGCGACTGGGGTTTTACTGGTGAGGATAAACCGCCTTGGAACGTTGGGCCCGAGTCAACCATCTCGCTCAGCCCGGCTTGCTTTTTCGACGTTCCCGAAGATTTTGAGGTGCCTGAGAATCCTGAGTTCCATATTCAGTTTATCACCGCCAGCGGCAAACATTTTTCGCACCAGTTCACCAAAAAGGCACCTCGTTTGCGGGCTAGCTCACAACCCGCGAAGCAAGCAGCCTAAGAATACCGTAGGATAGGCTTCTAGCCTGTCCATGATGCTTTGACGGACAGGCTGGAAGCCTATCCTACGGGGAATTACCTTTCGCCGCTCGCGTCACGCCTCGTTTTACCCAGGCGTATCCAAATAGGGGTCTTGCCCCATTTGCTGCTGGACTTTCTGGCGCTCTTTTTCGTGATAGAGCATCACCTTACGGTCGCGGAAGTGGCGGCGCTCGACGCGGCGCTGCGCTTTGTGAAACAGTGATTCTAGGCCGCGTAATGGGCCGGTTGCTTTTTCGCCGCGCAGCTCGAGCTTGTCGGATCGTTTTGGTCCGTAGCCGAGTAACAGTATTTCGTCGTCGAGCGCCAAAAACTGGCGGTACGTGCCGGG
>JAJDEE010000482.1 GCA_029259975.1 Planctomycetota bacterium | reverse complement strand
ATTATCGACAGACTCGGTGTATTTCGCCAAGTGCGGAGTGAGTATCTTGCGAGCACGATACAGCAAGACACGCACCGAGACGGTTGTGCGCCCTAGCGATTGGGCGATTTCTCGCACCGTCTGTCCCTCGCCGTAGAATAGCCAAAGGGCGGTCCATTGGTCGGGCTTGAGAAGGCGCTGAGCCTGCGCCCAAAGGTGGTTGGACTGTTCGTTGGTGATTGCTTGTTGGGTGGGGCTGGGCTGTGGGTCCACAACCATTGAAGCGGACTCGCCGGTGGAGTGTGTGGAGATTTTTTGTTGGCGGTGGTGATCTGCTGCTAGGCGAAGGGCGATCGTAAAAAGCCAGGGGCTGAATTTTTTGGACGGGTTGTAGAGGTGGATTTTTTCGAACACTCGCAGCAGCGTCTTCTGGGCGACGTCTTCGGTGTCGGCTTCGTGTTGTAGGCGGCGTCGCAATACGAACAGTAGTCGCGGCTGCAGACGCTTGACCAACTCAGTAAAGCTATCGGCGCAACCGTCCTGCACGCGACAAGCGAGATCTTCCTCGCTCGCCACGTGCAGAGCTGCGGTGCGTGTTGTGTGAGATGAATCTTTCATCATTCCATCAGTCGGTTTCGTTGAGGAGTTCTTCCAACAACCGATACGGTGCCGACAAGCTGGCCTGCACGTTTGGCTCGCCTTCGTTGTGGCTGACAACTAAAGATTCTAGAACATCGCCGATTTTTTGCAGTTTGGGTTCATCGATCGGAGCAAGTTGTATCAGGGCTTTGAACCCTGTGAGCAATTGGCTGATCTGGCGAGCTTTGCCGGCGCTGCTGGCAGCGATGTTGAGCATGACGCTGAGATTGTCGTCGTCGCTGGCAACTTTCAAGCCGATTTGCTCGATGATTTGTACGATGGCCGACCCTGGTTTGTCTTCGTCGATGTCTATGGGTACGGCAGAGAGATCGTTGACGAAGAACGAAAGCAGCGTGTTGCCTTTGAGCGAATTCGGGATGGGCGAAGGGCTGCCAGCGAGAACTTGGCGGGCAAGCTTGATGGTGCGTCCTTGGTCGAGCGAGCCGATGAGCACGTAGTTGCCCGATTGAGGATGCTTTGGCAGCGCGAACCAAGCGCGAGCATTTTGGCCTTCGACCGTCATCGAGTGCAATAGCGTGTTGCTGTCGAGATCTTCTGAGCGATATCCGGGCGCGGCCAGGATCCAGCCTTCGAGGTTGCCGGTACTTTGCCCGAGATTGGCGATCAAGGTTACGTCCGTCTCGTTGAATCCATCACCAAAGACGACGACTTCGCCGATATCGGTTCGCGGATCGAGGCCAATGGCTTCAGAAAATTTGACGAAATCTTTGAGCTGTTCAGGGTCCTCTTTTTCAACCATCGCCATGAGTCGCTGACCCAAGGGGCTGGCGAAGCTTTTTTGCAGGTGGAGATGAACTTCCCAGAGGGGCGATTCTTCCGTCGAGTTTTGGAAAGACTGGGCTTGGACGGGCAGCGTCGCCACGGACAGCGTCGCCAGAGCAACAACGCAAGCAAGTGTCAGGGTAAGTGTACGCATCGAATTTCCTCGAACTAGCGGTGAAATGGGCAGTACCGATCGGTTTCACCCTACACTACGCTAGTTCGCGGCGGAACGTTACAACTTGCCGAGAAAATTTCGGGAAACATTCCTTAAGGCGAGCGGCAGTTGAGAATTACCCTGATGGCGAAAGAATTGCTTAAAATTAACCACGACGACACAACGGGCACGACGTAGATCTTACGTTGTGTCCGTTGTGTCGTCGTGGTTCACTTCGTTTGTGGCAAAAATGGATGTCGGTTGGGGCAGGTAAATACTTGTCCGCCACTCGCCTAAGGCCGGACCGCGCCCGTCAGGAAGCGTCCGCATGGGTGTCGAGCTTGATCAGACGTTTCCTGACGGGTGTGGTTCTGTATTGTTGCTCAATCAAGCCAGTCTTTGTCTGCCAGTCGCTCGGGGACGTAGACTTCGGTGACGTAGCTGATGTCTTTGGAGATGAGCGATTCGACTTCGAGCTTGAAGTCGTTTTTCAGCATCCGGCTGATCTCGGTCTGCCAAGGGCGTTTTTTCTCGAACCAGGGGTACTTGGCGATTTGCTTGGCCCGTTTTTTGTCGTTGTCGTTCAACGAAATTTTCACGCTGTCGGGGAGGTCGCAACGTTCGAAATCGATGCTGCGTAGGCCGAGGTACTTGGCGTCGGGGATCGCCATACGCTGCGATTCGAAGGCGAGGTTAATCGAACCCTGCTTAATTACACTGTAGATGTAATAGCCCCAGGGGTCGTTGTCGAGCACGCAGTAGATTGGCAGCTTGAGTTCATTATGCATGCGATTGAGCAGGCGGCGCACCCCCCGCGGTGGTTGGCCAGCGCCGTGGGTGAGGATGCAATTGTGCTTTTCCCAGAAACGATCTTCGTTGAATCGTTGCCAGACCGTTCCTTTTTCGACATGCAGGATAAACTTGGCGTCGCATTTTTTGCGGTCGAGCACGATAATTTCAGGCTCGACAATCGAGGGGATTGCGTAACCGCCTGAGCCCATCCGCGCACAGTCGATCGTATCTCCGCGGTCGGTGAGCGTGATATGACCGACCATCGCACCGCGATTCTCGGCGTAGAGATGCAGTTCTTCGCGAATCGAGTCGAGCAACACTTCGACATCTTCGATGATCGTGTCACACTCGCCCTGTTCTTCAAAAGTATTTTCCTTGGCGCCCTCGATCGTGTGTTTGAGCATGTAGTACATGCCCCGGAGACTGGTGGTCTTGCCCTGGTCGAGCAACTTTTTACAGCCGCTCCCCACGAGCATGGTGCGCATATACGCCTTCGCTTGCGACAGGTCGAACAGTTGCCGCCGGTTCTTGCCGTTGCCCATTTCGAGAATCCGCTTCCGCGGGCTGTAGCGAACGTTCGACAAGGTGCGCGACGGGAT
>JAJDEE010000481.1 GCA_029259975.1 Planctomycetota bacterium | reverse complement strand
ATCATCGGGCAACTCCTCGAACTTCAGAAAATTACGGATAGCGCGCCTCGCCTCACGTGGATCGCCGTTGGGCAACGCCTGTAATTTCCCCAACATGAAATAAGCTGTGGGTGGTGGGTCGTCGTACGCGATCACGTCACGCAAATCCGAAGTCACGAGTGCCCTGATCTTCTGGACTCGCTGATCGCGAATCGAACGCGTGTTGATCACTCGCATGAGTGCCGTGGCCCGTTCCATCAGTGAGTCCGATAGCATCCGCTCGGCGAAGTCGTTGTCTTCGGCATCCAGCCCTTTGTCGATCGCAACGCCAAGTTGTTCGATAACTTCGTTGAGGTCTCGTAGCCCGTTGCTAGTGATTTTCAATCGTAGTGCTTCGTCGAGGTTTGCCCGGCCGTCGCTTTCTTCGGCCGGCTCATCGGGGCTGGCTTCTGGGGCATCCAACTGTGTAACGGGGGCTTCCGCAGTTTCTTGAGCAGCCAGAGGGGCAAAACTAGCCGAGGCGGTCACCAACAGCCCTGTCAGAACTAATGAAATTCGTCGCTTTTGCCATTTGATCATCGTAATCATCCCTACCTACTGCTGAAGCCATATTTTACTGCACAAACTGGACGCTAGATCAGCCAGCTGCCAGTTACCGCCATTATTGCCGTTCTTGACGCTTTTGACCACGCGAGAACGGCAACATTTTTGCAGCCGCCGTTGTTGCCCACGCACTTAGTCCGCTAGAATACGGGGCTTCGCTGTTCTGGGCCAGCGTAAGTTTATCATCACCTAGACTAGAGACACTGAGGAAAACACTATGGAAGCTGGGATTGTGGGGCTACCTAACGTGGGCAAGTCAACACTCTTCAATGCGCTGACCTCTGCTGGCATCGCGAGCGAAAATTACCCTTTTTGCACGATTGAGCCTAATGTTGGCGCTGTGCCGGTGCCCGATGCGCGGTTAGCTCGCATCCAGGAATATATTCCCTGCCAAAAGATCATTCCTGCGGTGCTGCAACTGGTCGATATTGCTGGCATCGTACGGGGGGCGTCCGAGGGCGAAGGGCTGGGCAATAAGTTTCTGTCGCACATTCGCAATGTTGATGCGATTTTGCACGTGGTACGCTGCTTTGAAGAGGCCGATGTCATTCACGTCGACGGTAGTGTCGCTCCGATCCGCGATGTTGAAACAATAGACACCGAGCTGATGCTCGCCGATTTGGCCTCGGTCGAATCGATGACCGACAAGGCCAAACGAACCGCACGCACCGGTGACAAAGATGCCAAGGCACGGTTGATTGTTTTGGAGGCCTGTAAACAACTGCTCGCTGATGGCAAGCCAGTGCGCGGACTCGAATACGAAGATGTTGGCAACGCCAAAATTCTGGCCGAGCTTCAATTGCTCACTGCCAAGCGAGTGTTGTACGTCGCCAATGTTGATGAAGACGACTTGCAAGGCGAGAACGCTCATGTGCAAGTCTTACGGAAAAGGGCCGCCGAAGAAGGCGGCGTAGTTGTTCCCGTTTGTGCCAAGCTCGAAGCCGAACTGTCGGAACTCGACGAAGACGAGCGCCAAGAAATGCTCGGCAGTCTCGGCCTCGCCGAACCTGCCCTGGCCTCCTTGGCACGCGCCGCCTATCAACTGCTCGGTTTGCAAAGCTATTTCACTGCCGGCGAAAAAGAAATTCGCGCCTGGACGATTCCCATCGGCGCCACAGCCCCGCAGGCTGCTGGGGTAATCCACACCGATTTTGAACGAGGCTTCATACGCTGCGAAACTTACTCGGTCGATGATCTCGACGAGTACGGCAGCGAGAAAAAAATACGCGATGCGGGAAAAATGCGTGTTGAGGGCAAGGACTATGTGATGCATGATAGCGATGTATGCAATTTCTTGTTTAATGTTTGATTGACTAGTAGGGAGCGAAACTCGCATGGCATTTCTTCGTCAGTGGATCGTTAGTTGTTGCCTTTTAACGAGTATTTTTGCCTCAGACTTGTTCGCTCAAGAGCGGCCGATGCTTCGGGCAGCTCGCTTGCAGCCGGGCGATACGATCATGTTCGTCGCGCCGGCCAGTGAGCTAGAGAAAAAGCAAATGCTGCTAGCCAAAACGCGTCTCGAGGCGCGTGGGTACCAAGTAAAATTTCGCGACGACTTGTTCGTGCAAGATGGTTACCTGGCAGGAAGCGACCAGCGGCGGGCCGAAGAGCTGATGCAGGCGTTTCGCGATCCAGAGGTGAATGCGGTATTTCCAGGTACCGGTGGGTACGGCACGATGCGTATCTTGGATCGCCTCGACTACGATGTCATACGAGCCAATCCTAAGCTGCTGGTCGGATTCAGTGATATCACCGCCTTGCACGCCGCCATCAATCGACACGCTGGCCTAATCACATGGCACACTCCAGCGCCGATGTGGGGATTGGGGGGCTATCCAAATCATGAAAAAACAGGACGAAACAATCTGACCAAGTTCTCGGCGAAGTATTTTTTTGCTGCTGTCGAAGAGAACGATGGCAAACGACCTCGCCCGCTGGCGTACACGATCGAAATTTCCGAAGGCGTCCCTCGGACGATGCGAATTGGCAGCGGCGTGGCTCGCGGAAGGCTCACCGGTGGAAATCTCTCGCTAGTCGCGGCGCTCGAAGGAACACCTTACGCTCTCGATACTCGGGACGCCATTTTGTTGCTCGAAGATACTCGCGAGGCTCCCTACCGCGTCGACCGTATGCTTGCTCAGCTCAAGCTGGCCGGAAAACTAAAGGGTCTGCGCGGCGCTGTGTTGGGCCAGTTCACAGGTACTTTTGACCGAGAGGATAACAAAACCGAAGACCCCTGGTTCTCGGTCGAAGGCGTTCTGCGTCAGTACTTCGAGCCGCTCGGCATCCCCGTGCTGATGAACTACCCAATCGGACATCACAAGATGAACGTTTCGCTGCCATTGGGTGGCGAAGTCGAGATCGATGCGGACACGGGTATGTTGCGAATTTTGTAGGGGCGGCCTACTCAAGCGATAGATCGACCATCATGTCCGCAGCCACGGCTTCTAACGCCGTACGGAGCTTGTCGGTCGACACACTGTCGGGCAGTCGCAATTGGGCCTGGGCTTGAAACAGCGATTGGCCGGTGTTCGCTGCACGCGTGACTTCGGTGTGAAGCTCTTCGACGTTGACGCCTTGGGTGGCGAGGACGTGGCTGATTTCGCGAACGATCCCCGGACGATCTTGCCCGACGAGCGACAATTGGACGGTCGATTTT
>JAJDEE010000049.1 GCA_029259975.1 Planctomycetota bacterium | reverse complement strand
TGGTTGCCGGTCGAGTATCTGCGAAACATTCACACCAGGCCCGGTGAAACCGCAGCCCAATGGTCGGTTTGGAGCGTGTTTTTCTGGATTAAGGCGCCATGGTTGTTGTGGTGCGTCCACCTGTTTGCGCTGCTAGTGTTTTTCTGCTTGACGATCGGTCTGTTTAGCCGCATGGTTGCGCCGCTGGCGTTTTTGTTTGCCGTATCGTACGCCCATCGCATTAGTCCCGGTGCATTTTTCGGGCTTGATAAGGTCAACTGCATGTTGGCCATGTATCTCATGTTGGGGCCGTGCGGTGCGCGCTACTCGTTTGATAGTGTCCTGCGACGGCGACGTGGCAATGCCGACCCAGTACGGCCTAGCACAACGGCCAACCTCGCGATACGGTTGATTCAAATCCATCTGAGCATCATCTATTTGTTTTCGGCCTTGGCCAAGTTGGCGGGTTCAAACTGGCAGGCGGGCACGGCGGTCTGGTGGGCGCTAGCGAATCAAGAGTATCAGTCGATCGACATGACGTGGCTGGCCAGTTGGACAACCTTTGGCCCGATACTCATCGCGCTAGCCACACACGCGACCGTCTTTTGGGAATTGTTTTACTGCTGCCTCATTTGGAATCGTTTTACGCGACCACTCATGTTGTGGATGGCGGTCGGAATCCACGCCGGCATCGGTTTGTTCATGGGCATGATCACCTTCGCACTGGCGATGATTTACGCGAATCTCGCTTTCCTAAAACCCGCGACAGTACGACGCTGGGTCGATCCGCTGGCAGGTTGGGTGGCGGCGAAGCTTGGGGTTGCATGATAATTTCGTTGAGCGTTCTATGAGCCAACCCACGGGGTTCGACTACGAAGGGGAGCGGCAGATGAGAATTCACCAACCTCCAGGTAGGAATATTTCCGCAGTGCCGAGGAATTGAACCACGACGACACGACGGGCACAACGCAATAAAACCCGTAGCGTTCGTTGTGTCGTCGTGGTTGATTTTTTTCGGACAAGGTTATTCTAGGCTTTCTCGATTTTTTGCCTTCGGGTCAATGCAGGTAAATTCCTATCTGCCGATCGCCTAATGGGACCAAATTTGTACGCTAAGGCCCATTGGCACTGAGGTGGGTCACGCCTACGCAGGATGGGAACTGGCCAGATTTGTGCGTCGGGGAGGAATTTGACCGATTTTTTGAGCAGCTTGTCAATGTTCTACCTGGGCTTCCATCAGTCGACGGCATTTAGTGGCGGCGACTTTCCATTGCCCGCTACGGGCGTCAGCGATAATCGCTTCTAACCATTCAACCTCTTGTGAAGAAAGTTTTCCAACTTCGTGTGCTTCGGCTATTTTCTCAGCGGCTCTTTCAAGCTGCTCAGCGTTCTTTTGGTTACAAACCGTATAGAGCGACTTCACCTGCTCATAAGCAAGCAGCCCTACTTTATCGTAGGCTCCGCAGCCTGGCAGTACGAGCAGCACGATCAGTAATCGCCTCGCGGCCCTTTGTTTTGGTTTAGGCATTCTCATAACCTTGTCATTGGTGGATATTTCTAGCGTTCTTTCATTATTCGATAGCCATCGCGAGCTGCTGCTAAAGCTCTCGTGATGGTTCTTCTTCGGCAATGCTTGAATACTCGGCCCATATAATGAGATCAACGTCATTCGTAACAAAACGAGTCGAACCATCCCCAAGGCCGACGTTGCCACCGCCGGGGTGCTCAGAGAACATCTGGCCTACGTGGTAGGTAGGAAAATTCAGTGGGTGGATAATAGGTAGGCCGTTAACGTCTTCTTCGCCGCCCGAGGGTCCTGCATGGACTAGAACAAGTGTCGCAGCCGTATCGGGCCCGTTTTCGGGCGAGCTAAACAACGGGTGGGTGAAAGCACCGGGAGCGACACCTACCCATGTTTTCTCACTTAAAAACGATGAATGCTCACCCAAGAAAATCGTGTTAGAGAGGCCGTCGGTCACCTCCTGGAGTCGCGTCTTCGAGTTCCGATAGAACGGTCCGTCGGCAATCAGAGAAACGTCGCGGTCGTGCGTGATGGTTTGTTTGGCCTGCGAGTAGATGTCCGCGAAGACAACCTGTGAAGCCGACCCGCCGCAGTCTCCCCAGCATGACTCTTGGCCATGATTCGCAACGTAGTGAGAGCGAGCCACTTCTATCTGACTGCTCCCAAGAGCCAAAGGACTTCCCGCTTCATCAGCAATAACGAATGGCTCTAATGCCCCTGATGAGCTGGGGCAAATAAATGTGGGGATGGATGTCCGGATAAGTGACGTGTGCTTTGTCGCCCAAAAGGGTTCTGCCCTATCGAGGGCATTTGAGAGATTCGACGCCTCAATGTAGTCCAGCAGATGTGCCCCCCACCCCCAACCGGGCGACGCGTCCCAGCTAGTGGGGTCACGGTCGGCGGGTGCGGGAGAAAATCGCGAGTGCGAGACATATCCGGGAGGCAGTCGCTTCTGAGAGCCTTCGTACATTTGCATCGCAAGCCCCAGTTGTTTGAGGTTATTTACGCACTGCATGCGTCGTGCCGCCTCGCGAGCCGCTTGGACTGCGGGTAGCAGCAAAGCAACAAGCACGCCTAGGATTGAGATAACAACCAACAGTTCGATAAGTGTGAAACCACGCACTTTTGGGCGTGAAACGTAGAATTCGTACATCGCTGAGTCCCTGGAGTTCAGAATTACCCTTGGCTAACTTTAAGCGATATTAGCCGAGGGTAACTTTGTGTCAAGTGGCTTAGGGCACTTTCAAAATGTCGAACTCGACTGCTGGCGATCAAAGAGCGATTTTGCGAGAATAGATATTATGACTTCACCCAAGAAAACGCGTCCTTTTCAGCGAACACGCAACGACCATGCTCAGGAAACAGCCGAGGACTATGTCGAGGCGATTGCCGAGGCGATTGCCGAGAAGGGAGAATGCCGGGGTTCTGACCTCGCCAGACTGTTCGGAGTTAGTAAAGTTACGATCACCAAAACAGTCGCACGGCTTCAAGGCGAAGGGCTGGTTATCAACGAACGCTACCGCCCCCTGCAACTCACTCCTAAGGGCAAGAGACTGGCCACCGCATGTCGTCACAGACACCAAACGGTGCTTAGCTTTCTCATCGCACTTGGCGTCAACCCCGACGTTGCAGCGGTAGATTCTGAGGGAATTGAGCATCACGTCAGCGATGAAACACTGCGTGTTTTTAAGGAATTCGTAGAGAACAGGTGAACGCGTCCCCGCTTCCTTGTTCCGCAAGCACCACCGGCTCCCCACCGAGTAGGATAACCGGCGGCCCGGTAGTGTCACCATGCTACTATCGCCTTCTATGTAGCCAATTTGCATTTCTGGGTGCAACATCGAATGTAAAGCAGCACCTCTCAGGCCGTTCGGTACACGCAGTCGGTGAGAATGTCCGATTGCTCGAGCGGCACTTGTCTATCTAGCCCAGTAGTGCTCCGCCTGAGTCACTAGCTTCAACTCCGCTCGTGCTGGAGGTGTCCATGCTCGACAGCTTGGACGGTAGTTAGCTGCTTCGGTGGAAACACCTCCGCGTCTAACTGCGGCTTTCGACTTTCCCGTTTTTGCCCTTTTCGGGAAAGTTTAGTCTCAAAAATATGCTTAGCGTACAATTTGGTTCCATTAGTAGTCCCCCCGCAGAGTCCGACTAATTGGCACAACGGGCAAGCTGAAATCCAAGACTCATCCTGACGGACGCCCGACTCCGCCTGACGTCAAAAAATAAGCTATCTGTTTAGATGTAGCTGTTAAGTAGCGTGTAGTTTACGCAGGGCTTATCTCATGAACAGCACCATAAACAGGGCAGGACACCGTGATATCCATTGGCATCAGTTCGGGTGGAGGCTTCGGACGATTGATCAACCAGTTCGATCGCACCAGTAGCCAAGCCTCACAATCGTTGGAACGACTCAGCACCGGCAAGCGGATTAATCACGCGAGTGATGATCCCGCTGGTTTGATAGCAGCTACCGATCTGCAGGGAGATTTGGTCGAACTCCGTGCCCAATCGCGCGTAGCCGATGCCGAGCGATCGCAGTTGCATCGCAGAGAGTCGGCCCTGTCGGGAATTCAACGTGTACTGACCGAGGTTCGCGGCAGCCTCGTGTCCGCAGCAGACGGGTTTAATTCAGACTCGCAGAATTCAGACTCGCAGAATAAAGCTATCCAGCAAGAAATCAATGCCTCGCTCGATGCCATCGATCGCATTGCCAATGACGTGTCCGGAGTGAGCGACTCGACTCCGCTGGCGGAATTACGCGAAGGCGGCACGGCCAACGTCGTAGACGGCGATGTTGCTGCCGCGACCGCACTGGTCGAAGAGAAACTCTCGAGTCTGAGCAACGCACAGGCCGCGATTGGCGCTTACGAGCGAGCCAGCGTAGACACCTTCGAGCGCATCCGCGAAGACCAGACCGTCATCGCCGCCCAAACGCTGAGCCAAATCGAAGACGCCGACTTCGCCGCCGAGTCTTCCAATCTCGTGAAGGGGAAAATTCTTTCCAAGGCCGCAATCGCTGCCCTAGCGTTTTCCAATCGAGAGCAAGCCCAGCAAATGAAAACGTTGCTAGAAGGTTTGGCGTGAGTGGCAACGCGGACGACCTCAAACGGCCCGACGCGGGCACGAGGCGAGCGGCAGTTGAGAATTTACCTGATGGCGAAAGAATTGCTTAAAAATCAACCACGACGACACGGCGGGCACAACGTAGATTTCACGTTGTGCCCGTCGTGTCGTCGTGGTTCACTTCGTTTGTGGCAAAAATAGATGTCGGTTGGGGCAGGTAAATACCTGTCTGCCGCGGGCACAAGAAGATTCTCACCGGTGCGCGATCGACGAACACGGACGCCTGAAACGGCTCCTCGTCAACTCGGCAGTCACAGATCGGCAACACGTCCTGTGCTGTCGCCGAAGCGGTCGAGCTGGATGCCCAGGCGGTCGAGCATCGAGAGGTAGAGATTCGTCATCGGCACATCGCGACCAAAGTCGACGTGCCGCCCAGTCGCGAGCGTGCCGCCACCGCCGCCGGCAAGGACGATTGGCAAATCGCTGTGGTCGTGTTCGTTGCCATCGCTGATGGCACAGCCGTAGACGATCATCGAGTTGTCGAGCACGCTCGAGCCATCAGGATCCTTGAGCGTTTCCAGCCGATCGAGAAAATACGCCAGCTGCTCCATATAAAAGTGGTCGATCACGGCGATCTTCTCAAGGTTCTCCGTTTTGTTTTGATGATGCGACAGCGCGTGATGCCCCTCATTGATCCCCAGCTCAGGAAAACTGCGATCGCTACCTTCGCGCGCCAACGGAAAAGTGGCCAAGCGGGTTGAATCGGTCTGGAAACTGATCGCCAGCAAGTCGAGCATCAATCGCAGATACTCCTGATAGGCTTCGGGGATGCCCGCCGGGGGCGACCTATCCGTCGTCGGCAACGGAAAACGCTCGGCGCATTCGATTTGCTGTTCAACGCTGCGCACACTATCGAGATACTCACCCAGCTTGTGGCGATCGTTGCTACCTAGGCGACGGTGCATCGCTTTGGTTTCTTCGTTGACCATGTCGAGAATGCTCTGCCGGCGTGCTTGTCGCGCGAGAAAATTGCGCTGCCGCTGGGCAGGCGCACCAGCACCAAAAATTTGCTCGAACACTGCCCGCGGATTCTCTTCGGGAGCCAGCGGCAATGTGGGCGAAGCCCAGGAGAGGTTGAGTTGATACGCGCAGCTGTAGCCCATGTCGCAGTCGCCGGTCAGACGGCCTCTTTCGCTGCCAAGCTGCAACGACTTGATGCGCGTTCGGTCGCCGATTGCTTGCGCAGCCATTTGATCGACAGAAACACCGTTTCGAAAATCGGCACCCGCAGTTTTCAGTGGGTGAGCGCCTGTCAGAAAAGCCGCATTCGCGCGGGCATGATCGCCGCCGCCATCGCCCTGGTCGTTGGCGTTGTTGTGTTCGAATCCGGTAAAGATTTGGAACTTGTCTTTGAAGTTTGCCAGCGGCGCGAATGTTTTGCCGAGTTGATAGTCGGCCCCAGCGCCCTGCGGACGCCAATGCTCGACATTCACGCCGTCGGGCACCATCAAAAAAGCCATCCGCAGCGGCATCCCCGCCGACGTGGTCGCAAGCGCCGACGACTCAGCTGCAACGGCGCGAGCTAGCGGCGAAAAAGCCTCGAGCGCCGGCAACGCCAGACAGGCGCCGACTCCGCGAAGAAACTTGCGTCGATGGAATTTGTACTGGATTGTCATTCGTGCTTTGTCATCTTCGGTGGATCGTTCCCGCGGCGTAGCTGAAACTGCGGCGACTCGACGATGCCCATGAGCATGGTCGAAAAACGGCCACGATCCTCGGGCGAATCCTCCGCCATCATCGCGTCGACGATCGCTTCGACCGCCGGTATGTCAGTGTACTCGATCCCTCGCCCTAAAGCGTACGTCATTAGTTTTTTCGTCAGGCAACGATAAAATAACCGCCGTTTTTCGCCGAGAATCACGCGCATTTCTCGAATTCCCGTAAAACTTTCGCCGCTGGACAGCTGACTACTCGCGTCGATCCGCTGGCCACCTTCCTCTTCGCGCCATCGTCCGATCGCATCGAAATTTTCGAGGCCTAGCCCCAGCGGATCCATCCGGTCGTGGCATGATGCACAACTCGGGTCGGCCCGATGACGGGCAAGCTGAGCGCGCAGGCTGAGTGTCTCGGCTTTGTTTTGCGAGTCTTCCAAGGACGGCACATTGGCAGGTGCAGGTGGCGCAGGCAGACCTAAGATATTTTCGAGGACAAAACGGCCACGTTTGACGGGCGAAGTGCGGTCGGCTTTGGAGGTCACTAGGAGCACGCTGGCGTGCGCAAGTATCCCACCTCGCGGGCTATCTGGCGGAAATTTCACGAGTTGCGTTTCGCTACCATGAACGTCGGGAACATCGTAAAACTCGGCCAAGTCTTCGGTCAGGAACGAATAGTCGGCCGCAATCAATTCGATCACGTCTAAATCTTCGTACATGATGTGCGCGAAAAACTCGAACGTTTCAGACTGCATGTCGGTGCGCAAGTCGTCGATACTCCGCGCCAGCTCTTCTTCACGATAAACTTTTTCGACATCACGTGTCTTGAGCCACTGCCCGACGAAGTTCTCGACCAACCGCCACGACTTTTTGTCCTCCAACATCCGCTCGACTTGCTCGTCCAACTCGTCACGCAACCGACCGGCTGCCGCCAAAGTGAGCAGCTCTTCGTCAGGCAAACTCGACCAAAGAAAAAAGGACAGCCGCGAAGCCAAGGCGAACTCGTCGAGCGGATGCACGCTGCGCGGATCGTCGGGTCGCGGCTGGAACTCGGCGCGATAAATAAAACGCGGCGAGACGAGCATCGCTTCGATCGCCCGACAAACAACCTCTGCATACGTCGCCTCGCCCGCATCGAACGCCGGCTTCGTTAAGCCGAGCAATCTGCTCAGCGTCGCCTCATCAATGGGCTGCCGATAGGCCTGCGTGGCGAGCCGCTTGACGATTTTGCGAGCGTGTTGAAATTGCTCGGCAGGGTCGGTTGGCGGTTGTTCGGCACCCAAAAAAACCGGCTCGTTGGCATTCGATCGGTCGAACTCGGCAGCGGTCTCTTGCTCGAGCAGCTCCTTGCTGATCCGTTCGGCAGCCACAAAATACTTGTCCAGCTGTGCGGGCGCTACCGTCAGCACGTCGCCGATCGTATCAAAGCCGTAGCCGGTGTCGTCTGCCAGAAAATGATCGGCTGCCTCAAAATTAACGCCCAACAAATCGAGAATCACGAAATGATATTCCACCTGATTCAACCGGCGAATCGTGACGCGTCCCGGATCGGGTGAGTCCGATTCGAGCCGGAACACCGTCTGCTCGATCCAACGCGACAGCGTCCGCCGTTCGGTCTCGGTCGGCTGCGACATGTCGGCCGGCGGCATCGTCTCGGTCAGCAGATTTTCCCAGACCTTGCCCCAGAGTTTTTTGTCCGCGACCAGCGCCGCGTCCGACTCGGCTGTGTCGAACTGCAAGCCCCCTTCGTCCGCCCCATC
>JAJDEE010000480.1 GCA_029259975.1 Planctomycetota bacterium | reverse complement strand
TTTGTGTCTAGGATGGTCAGCTGCAAGCTATGCTCGAATTGTTGGTGCCAACGATCGAATCCGGGTCGGTTTCATCGGAGCAGGTGGTATGGCAAAAAACCATATGCAGACTTACCTCGATTTGAAGGAGGCCAATAATCTCGAAGCGATCGCTGTGGCAGATTGTTGGAAAACTCGTGCCGAGGAGGGTGCTGACATGACAGGCACTCCCAATGCACTCACCGATTATCGAAAAGTGCTTGATCGGACCGAGATTGATTACGTGACGATTGCCACGCCGGAACATCAGCACGCGCAGATGACGCTTGACGCGCTTGACGCCGGCAAGGCCGTTTACTGTGAAAAGCCACTTACGCACACAATTCCTGAAGCATTGGCAGTGATGAAAAAACAAAAGGAAACCAAGTTGCCGGTGCAGGTGGGTGTGCAAGGAATGTCGGATGATAGTTACAGTTCAGCGCGCCAGGCGATCAAAGAGGGACTTCTAGGAA
Source organism: Planctomycetota bacterium (assembly GCA_029259975.1). Lineage (GTDB taxonomy): Bacteria > Planctomycetota > Planctomycetia > Pirellulales > Lacipirellulaceae > Bythopirellula. The sequence continues at coordinate 2,779 of JAJDEE010000480.1, read as the reverse complement.
GGGTCGTCCAGGCACAGATTGAATATGTCCGTCGACCGAGAGAACAAGGACCGTTTTGTGTGCCAGATTTGAAGGACGACATGCCAAAGCCTGACGACCTCGACTGGAAGTCCTGGCTCGGTAGTGCGCCTTACTCAAAGTGGAATCCGCACCATTATTTCGAGTGGCGAAATTATTCAATGTATTCAGGAGGCGTTGCAACCGATCTGTTCGTCCACCGCCTCACGCGAATGCTCAAAGCCCTTGATCTGACGTATCCACGACGCGTGGTCGGAATGGGGGGGATTTGGCAATGGCCTAAAAACCGAGATCTTCCCGATAACTTCGAGATGATTTGTGAATATCCACAAGGATTGACCATCTATGTGCTCGGAACCCAAAGCAACCGGGTTGGCATCGACCACCTTATTCGAGGCTACCGAGGCACGCTTTATTTCACAGAGGAAGGTTGGGTTGCAAAAGACAAAGATGGCAAAGTGCTTGACCAGCACGAGAAGACTGGGGCGGAAGATACAGATCTCCACCATACCAATTTACACAATCACATGCGGAATGGAGAACCACTCAACTGTCCGGTCGAACTGGGAGTGGCAGGAGTCACGGCGGTAGTGATGGCCAACGAGTCTTGGCGCACCGGGCAAATGTTGGGGTGGGACGATCAGGCCCAGACCGTAGTGCCTTGTCACACGCTCAAGCATGATCCATACCCTGCGGAATGACCTGCCGAACTTGGAAAGCCGATAGTTCTCTTTGTGGGGTTTCTTTTTTTAGAGTGTAAGCATCGGAAAAAACTAGACTAGCATCCCGTGATTTCTACAACGTTCAGTCCATTAGTTTTGCGATAGATGGGGTACCATGACAGAAACACCGCCTAGCCGACAAACGGCCCTCGCATTTTTAGCTCATCCGGACGACGCGGAATTCTTCTGTGCGGGGACGTTGATCCGGCTAGCCGTGGCAGGTTGGGACGTGCATATTGCTACGGCGACACCCGGCGACTGCGGGTCGATGACACTGCCGGCAGACCAGATCGCCGAGATTCGTCGCGGAGAAGCGGCCACAGCCGCACACACGATCGGGGCCACTTACCACTGCCTGGAAGAGCGAGATGTGAATGTGGTCTTCGATAAAGCGAGCAACCGAAAAACCATAGATTTGTTTCGTAGCATTGCACCCTCTGTCGTTTTTACCCACCCCCGGCACGACTACATGCTCGATCACGAGCAAGTGCATCAGTTGGCACGCAGCGCGGCATTTAGCTACTCGATTCGTAACGCTTCGTCATTACCGCTTGTCGACGGATCAATCATTCCCTGGCTTTATTATTGTGACCCTATTGAAGGACGCGACCCCTATTCTGGGGATCCCGTACATTCAACAGCCTGCGTCGATATTTCTGATGTGATCGATCGCAAGATCGAAATGCTTGCTTGCCATGCCTCGCAGCGCGAATGGCTGCGCGCTCATCATGGCATGGATGAGTATATCGAAGCCATGAAACGGCACAGCGCGACGCGTGGCCAGGAACGCGGCATTGCTTATGCGGAAGCGTTTGTCCAACACCAAGGACATCCCTATCAGCAATCCGACATTCTTAAAGATATTTTTGGCGACGAATAATACGAACAGTATTTAGGTAGGTGAGATTCGTCTAGCAGGCTGATCAACGAAAAAAGGCCGTAACCGCTTGGGCTACGACCTCTTTTCAATAACAAACTTCCGATCTAATCGCGACGGGGTGGAGTCGCTGGAAGAAAGACGCGGGTTGAACAGCGCTGCGCGCTGCTATGTTGCCAACTCGGGCCTATCCAATAATTTGGTCCTCCCGCCGGTATTATGATCGAGAAGTTTGACTCCATACTCCGCAAGCCGATTAGCTTTGAAACAAGCTTGCGGAAAAATATTTGTGACTGTACCTCTCATCGGTTGCTACAGCTAATGGCTTCAATGAAACCACTCTGTATCTAGCAAATCGGCATCTAGCAAACGAATCGAGACATTACACGATAATTGTACACCGCGGAATAGAGGTGCGAGTGACATTTCCTTTATTCTTTCGGCAACTTGTTCGTAAGCCCCGCCACGAGCAAACTACGTGCCGAAAGACAATGTAACTTTAGGATACGCCTTTCACTTATTCTTGATTTATTTCTTGACTTTGATGAAAAAGTTCCGATTATTTTTCCGCTTGCCAGTGGCCAAAAATCGGCTAATTTGGCCGCTATCATTCTCTAGCGAAGCGATTGCCCTTGATCGATTTAGACGGACTTACTAATTACTCACTTCGTAAGAATAGGCAACTGCCTTCCCTCAAACTTTACGAGTTATTCTATGCCCGAACATCGCCCCGCAGATCGAGGTTGGTTACTGTTTACACGTCGGAGATTCGTCCCAGCGGCTCTGCTACTGTTGTTGCTGCTGGCCGCAATCGCCCCGTTCTCAGTTGCACAACTGCCGGGCAACATCGGTCCTGCTGAAGGACGTCAGATCAGCTTGCGGCGACAGCTTACTAGCGGTCTAAGAGCGTTTACAAGGGCGGACAAGGCATTTATCGAAAAGGTCGTCCTCGCGGTTGAAACGGGCGTCCTGCCGCGCAAACTGGTGGACAGCACTTTTCTCTGGGCACGCAAGCGGGCAACGCGAAAATCGAATTCGCGTCGATTGCGACCGATCGTGTACTTTCAGCCTGGGCTGATATTAAGAGCAAAGAAAATCGGCGTTAAGCTGTAAATGAGTCAGTCTCTTGAACGTACGCACCGGATCGTTGGGGACGCGATGC
>JAJDEE010000479.1 GCA_029259975.1 Planctomycetota bacterium | reverse complement strand
GATCTGTTCGCCAACCTCAGCGGCGAGGGTCCAGCCGGAAAGACTTGAGAGCAACAAAAAAACAGCCGCCTGACAAGCACTTTGAAAGTTCTGACGCCGCAAACGTTGGTCCTCTTGATTGATGGCAGCCATGAAAATGCCCTCTTAATTGATGTGGAGAAAATAATATAGGTTGTCACAGAGGAGTCGAACAACGATGAACGCTTCGCCGCAACCTTTACACCTTAACAATCCAGTTTTTGCGATACATGATCGCCAGCACTACGAACCATCCAAGCACCCACACGATCGCGTAAACCAACGAAGCGTTTTTGTCGTCGAGCCAAGAGAGAAATAGATTCTCATACAGCCAGCCTTGGAGTGCAACCGACGGGTCGACGCCAACCTTGAATATTGATAGCAAGCGTCCCAATAGGCCGCTCAAAACAAACACAGTGAGCGCATTCACGCCGTAGATCTGTAGCGGCAGAGCTAAGCGTTTCCAGGCCAACACGTCAAACACCCACACGCACGCACCGAGTACCAACATCGCCAACCCAGCAGTAAAAACAGCGTAGCTACTCGTCCATATCGACTTGTTGATCGGGAAAACGAATCCCCAACCCCAACCAATAACAGTCAAGGCGACTCCGGCTAGCAACAAACCTCGGAGGCTCGCTGCCAACGGTTGATCTCGTTTCAGCCAAATACCTGTAAAGACGCCGAAGAGTGTCGTTGCCAAGGCAGGTAGCGTACTGAGCAATCCTTCTGGGTCCCAGGTTTTCGCAGCAGACCACAAATGATTCGTTCCAAAGATTGCGCGATCCACATAGGCAGCTAGGTGAGTATCTTTGCCATCGATCATTCCGGCTCCAAATTCTGGCACAGGGACGAACATCATTAACGCCCAATAACCGAGTAGCAAAACCGCTGTCACCACGTAGAGCATTCTGCGGCTACATGCCAGAAAAAGCAGCGATACCAACAAATAGCAGACGGCGATTCGCTGTAGCACTCCTGGAATGCGAATCGAGGACAAGAGTTCGCCCACACTGTAGTCTGGCCCTAATTTGAACAGTAACCCAAAACCCGACAACAACAACCCTAAGCAAAATAGAATCGCACTGCGCCGAAAAATGTGCGCCACCAGCAGACCGCGCGCGGCCGACTCTTTGCGTTTGCCCAGCGACAGCGGAATAGCCACCCCAACGATGAACAGAAAAAAAGGAAACACCAAGTCGGTCGGCGTACAGCCGTGCCATTCGGCGTGTTCGAGCGGCCAGTAGCTGTTCCTCCAATCGCCCGGATTGTTGACCAAAATCATCAGCATGATCGCCAACCCGCGAAAGGCATCAAGCGACACGATACGGTCACGAGAACGGTCACGAGAACGGTCACGAGAACTGTCACGAGAACTGTCACGAGAACTGTCAGAAGAACTTGGAGGCATGGCGATTGATGGGGTAGGAGAAACAGCCAAACGGCACCGAGCCGTCAGCCCATTTTCAATACCATCCGCCGATTCGTCAAGCTGGAACGCCGACGGTCCCCTCATCCGTTGCAAGTTTGCCTAGAAAATCAGTAGCGCCACGGCAAAGCTCTGGCTTGTGTCTTGCCTCAGTCGGAAGTGGATTTTTTGCTATCGTGAGTTGTTTTCACTCGAAAGGAGGGTACGATGGTAAAAGGGCAACGACGGAGGCTTACAGGTACGAAGAAAGTGAACATTGTTAAGCAGCGAAGATACGTTTGCCCCGACCTAGCCATTTGCCACGATGGCAAAGGGCGCAATCGGCTGCGGCTAGTGTTTTTGCTGCAAGTTTCTTGTGTCCTATAATGGAGACCTACAATGGCAATTGCAAGCCTGCTGGCATCTCCGATCCAGCAGATTCCCATTCCCTTACCCTTGGAAACGTTCGTGCCTAAGCAAGCTAGACTTACGTTAAAAGTGCTCGCCGCTGAATTGGGGCTTTCTACATGTACGGTCTCTCGGGTTCTGAATGGCAAGGGACAGCAGCACCGTATCGCTGAAGAAACCGAAAACAGAGTCCTCGAACACGCACGTAAGCGCGGGTTTACGCCCAATCTGGTAGCCCGTGGGCTGAGGATGAACAAGACCAATGCTATTGGCTTGGTCCTTCCCGACTTATCAAACCCGTTCTTTGCAAAAGTTGCTCGGGGCGTGGCCGATGTGGCTCATAAAAACAAGTACACCTTAGAGGTCTGCGATACTCAGGACAGTATCGATTTAGAAGTTGAAGCGTTAAACCTTCTGCGAGACCGCCAAGTCGACGGATTGGTACTCTGCCCTGTGGGAAATGAGTCGGAACATCTGCACTACCTTGCTTCTGGCAGCAGGCCGGTCGTTCTGGTGGACCGGTATTTTGCTGATTTGAAACTGCCCTATGTTTCCTCAGCAAATATAGAAGCAGCCGAAGCAGCTACACTGCATTTGTTGGAGCATGGCCACAGAGATATTATTTGCTTGCAGGGTATTCACGATGCAATTACCAATGTTCATCGCCTTGAGGGATTTCGCCGAGCATTGAAAACCTACAAGATCTCCTGCACCAAGAAGATGATCACGGGAGACGGATTTAACTCAGAAAGTGGCTATCGGGCTACCTGTGAAATACTTGAGCAGAATCGTCCGTTTACAGCTTTGTTATCCCTGAACAGCCCTATTGCGTTGGGAGCCATGAAAGCGCTCAGCGAAGCGGGCATTAAAATACCCGACGATGTTTCGCTGATCACTTTCGACACGATTGAGGGAGTTGAGTTCTTTGCATCTCCACTGACGACCGTGGACCAATCTTCTCGGAAACTGGGTGAACAGGCTGTAACGATGCTCTTTGACCGCATCAACCATCGTGGCGGGAATGCTGATGAGCACATCCTCTTGCCAACCACATTGACTCCTCGTAAGTCGGTCAAACAGCTTTTGAATTAGCCCCGGCCTTGTCGGCTCATTCTTTTCAGACTAGCGATTGACTCGCTGCCAGCAACGCACAAACACACCTTAGAACGTGTTTTAAAATCGTTTTTGGGATCTACTTTACGTTCAAAC
>JAJDEE010000478.1 GCA_029259975.1 Planctomycetota bacterium | reverse complement strand
CCATCGCGTGACAGACCGTCGCTGTCACAAAAACTGCCCACAAAGTAATTGCGGCGGTCTCCCCAGCCGTGCAGAATCGTTTTCGAACCCTCATGATGCACGACTGCGTATTTCGTCAGTCCAGCACGCAATTGTTCGCGTAGTTGACCATAGTGGACCAAATGCTCCTCGAAGCAGCCTGGTGCAAAGGTCTGGAGAATTTTGATGATTTCTGCACAGCACTGGTACAACTGCAGACTGGTCATCACACTAACGCGAGTGCCAATTTGTTTTTTAGGGTCGATAGAGATGCCAAGCCCATCCAACGCATCATTCCAGTCGCCGTAAAGTGCCAATACTAGCCCGGTCTCGCTGTCACACTTTGTAGAAAGAAAATCCATGATCCGAAGCAGGTGTTCAAGAATCGAATCTCGTTCGGTCGTTGGTGAAGTCGAGTTTTCGTCGGCAGGATTGGGCTGATGGTAACCCACCACTTCATCAAGTAGCGAACTATCTCCAGTGACTGAGAGATAGTTGAAAACCGTCGAGATTGCCCAGACGCCTTGATCAATGAATTCTCGCAAGTCGGCCTGGCCGGGCGTGCCATTAACTGGCAACGAATATTGCCGAGGGCAGCGACCATTTACGAGTACATGACTAAGGGATTCTAAAATTTTTGCCCGTGCCGGCACTGGCTGATCAAAGAGATGGCCATCGATAGCCTGTAACACATCACGAAAACCAATTAATGAGTTTGCCGATGGGGCCATATACCCTTTCAGTAAAGCACAAGCGGCAACTTGCTTTTTGAGAAAGGGCAAGAACTGGTTGAAGGTATCGGCGTCCAAGCTTGTCTCTCGGTTGCCCCGTACTGCCAACTGAAGATCTCCTGTCTGCTGTGTTCTATTGCGAATGAGGTGGAAGGTGTCGTCCACCTCCGCAGCGCTTATCGGTCGGTCGAGTTCCAAGTCCAAAATTTCACGACTGTCGGGGGTCGAAAAAACGTGATCAGACCGGACTGCGGAATCGCCAGGTAGCGACATTCGCATTAAATCGCCGACGATGGCATTTTCTCTGAAAACCGTCATCGGAATTTCCTGCTCAAAACATCCTGTCGTCAGAAAACCCGCAGAGTTAAGATTGCGCCGCGTTGAACCAACATAGGTCAACCGTGAAGTGCATACCTGTGTTGCAATTTTTGTGGAGTTCCCGTCTGCGATAGCATCTCTTCTGAAGCCCTCGGGGTATGTCGACAGAGGCAACTGCTCTCCGGTCGTAGCATTGTGCATGCAGACGGCACGCCGCACCAAGGAATAGTTGCAAGTCGATTGAAATCGATCGATGTCTTCATTGGTTGTAATCACAAATGGCGGTAGTGTGATGCCGCCATGGTTGGAAAGGCTAAAATGTGGGGCGCGTATTTCAGGCAAGTCTGAAGGCGAATCGACATAGATTTTCTTGAACCAACAGTCTTCACTAGATTCTACAAATCGATGTCTGCAAAAGGGATTCATGTACGACGAAGCATAGATGTCCAACGGCTTGGACGTTCGGTTCTGGATCAGAATGGAGAAATTGATGTGTGCGTGTTCAGCGCGTGATTGGTCCACGAAAATGCGCACCACGCTAAGCATCTCGGGAGTCTCGGAGACGAAATAAGTCGCATCATGTCCGATCACTGTGTAGCGATCTTTTATTCGTGATTCGCCATCGCTGACTAAAGGAACTGGTAGCAATGAGTGGGAGATATAGGATTTAGTGCCTGCAGGCCGGTAACCCGCGAAAAAAGTAATGGGTGGCTCTTGACCCTCGCGAGATGGGAGAAACAAAAAGTAAAGGCCCTGGTTGCTGCTCATGTTCCCCGAGGCATTGACCCAGAAGTTGAAGCCATCAGAACCATAGGGGTAGCGACTGTCTCCCAGGTCTCGCTCTCGGCAGAGAACGCGACCATCTGCCAGAAAGGCCACATTACCTGGCAATCGACGAGTTCGTCCTGCCAAAATATCTTCCTCACAAGAGGACACCAGATTGCGTAACGACTGGAGATCGGCAAAGAGATCGCTAACTCCAGCTGGCTTGGCTGGGGCTGTTTTCTGGCGTATGTTACCGTTTTGAATTGTGTCGAGTGGGACCATTTAAAAACCTTGGTACTGGCTGGATTCGCTGAAGTCTGCTGTAATTAGACAAAAATCCGATATTGGTATCGCAGTGATCGCAAAAAAAAGCTCAGTTAGCTTGGCTCTCGGACGTCATTTGCAATCTTCCAAGCCACAAATCCTTGCATTCATCTACAAACTTAATTAAGATACATTCTATGTCAAATTCTCTTACTGGCAAACCACAACTCAGCAGATTTGTGAATCGCAGGCTGATTCTCGACAAAATTCGTCGAGATGGGCAGATTTCGCGGGCGGAACTGGCAAAACAGACCTCCATACGGCCTCCCACCGTCTCCGCGATCGTCAAGCAGCTATTAGTCGAAGGCCTGGTCGAGGAAATTGGCACCGGGGAAACCAGCGGGGGTAGGGCGCCGCGAATGATCGCGTTGTCGCGAAATCAGCCCCAAGCCTTGGGTTTCGAAATGAGCGAAACAGGGATTCTTGCCGGGTTGTACGACCTGGGAGGTCGTCTTTGTGCACATCATCAAGTTTCATTTATGCCTGTTCCTCCCGAGGAGGCTGTTGATCAGCTTTACAAAATTGGTTCCAAATTACTCGACGAGATGGACATCGACTGGCAAAGTCTTCAGGGTGTTGGAGTGGCCGTTCCGGGACATTTAAACACCGCCGAAGGTATCGTTCGCTGGAGTAGTCCCTTTAATTGGCGAGATACACCCTTCAAACAACTCTGCGAAGATCGTTGGGGTGTGAGTACCGACGTGGTGAACGACTCGCTCGCCGGAAGTATGGCTGCTCATCTCTTTGATACGGGGCAGTCGGTAGAAAACCTTGTGTTTCTCTATGTTCGCTTCCAGGATACCTCGCATGGTGTAGTTGGCTTAGGCACAGGGATCATCATCAATGGAGAACCTTACCACGGCGAGTTTGGTGCTGCAGGTGAAATTACCACACCGGTAACACATCCGCTGCTACATGCAGAGAAAATTGGAGCCAAAAGATTTGAAACCGTCTCTGCTTTTACTCAAGCCGTGCAGAGAAGCGATCCACAGGCGCTTCAAGCGATGGAACTCGTCGGGGCTGAACTTTCCACACTCGTTCTGCATGTTGTGAATCTACTTGAACCTGGCGTGTTGATGATCGGTTCCGATGTCCCTGTGCTACGTGATTTGTTGCTAGATCACTGGCACGGGGTACTCGAAGAACAAAGCCTTGCTTATGAAGCTGGCAAGACGCAATTGATGGCATCCACTCTTGGGGAATACGGAGTCGTACAAGGAGCTATAGTTCCAACTCTTCAGCGAGTGTTTCGAATACCGCAGTGGTCCTAGAATTCGAAACTCGACATTCCTTCTAACAACCACTTGCGGTGAAATCCATGTCTAACAAACTGTCAATCATAAGCTTACACATCGCACTGTTATGTGGTTCGATCTCGCTGGCCGATGAGAATTCGCCGATTTTTGTTGCCAATTTTGGTTGCTCTATTCAAACACTGCAAGGCGGTTTCTTTCGATGTGTTGGTGGCCGACCCGATCAAATCACTGACAGGCTGATGACCCTTGGTCAGTCAGAGGCTGACGCTTGGCGAATCGATCTCACTAGCAAAGCAGCAAGCAACGGAACAGGAGTTTTGCTACCTTTGTTTGACGAAACCAAGGCAGACAGTCCCTCACTCCGAATTGACCGTAGCAGTTTTCTAACAGCACGAATCCTAGGCCAGCTCGGCGACAGACAACTCCGCGTTGAACTCATAACAACACGAAATCCAGAAGCTACCGGGCTTTTTCTTGGCATGGTCGAGGCTGGCCAGCTCGATAGCCATAAATGGAAAGAGCTTAGCTTACCCCTCGTAAAAGTTCAAAGCGAATCAAGACAAGCTGCGTTCATTCGCATCCTAGCCGAAGGTGAAGGAGCCGCCTGGTTTGCCATCGACGCAGTTGCGATTTCCTCCAAAAAGAGGCCTTCGATAGATACCAAACCAACGGCAACCCAGGCATCAAAGACTCAGTCACTAAGGAAGGCGCTCTGGTTTTGGGATACAGAAAAGACTCTACCTGACAATGCTCGTGTGGCAGCTTTGCTCGAGCTTTGCGAAGCTCAGGGCATTACCGATCTGTACTGTCAGATTCCGTATTCCTACCAGAATGGCGAAATACAGATTCGACTGGTCAACGAGCAGCGCGCTTTCAATGCGGCAGCAGAATCGCTGGGAATCACCACTCATGCACTGGATGGTGGTCCGGATTATGTCTTCTCCAGGAACCATTCTCGCATGATTCGATTGATGGAAGCGCTAGGTGAATTCAACGAACAAGGTGCGCCGGACGGGCGATATCGGGGAGTC
>JAJDEE010000477.1 GCA_029259975.1 Planctomycetota bacterium | reverse complement strand
GCCGGCACTTGGAACAGTCGCGACTTTGATGAATTGGGGCAGGATCCAAGGTTCGTGTTACCCAATGTGCCGATCAATCAGGTGAGCGGTTCCTGGTCGCTCTACTGGAACTTTGATCAATACCTGCATGTTGATTCGTGTAACCCGTCACGAGGCTGGGGGACATTCGGGCGAGCAGGTATCGCGGACGAAGACTCCAATCCGCTGTCTTGGTTCCTGAGCTTCGGCATCGGTGGCAATAATCCGATGCAAGGCCACGAAGCCGACACGTTTGGGGCGGGATGGTTTGTCGCCGGCTCAAGCGATGAGATTGGTTCAGTATTGCAGGCAACACTCGGGCCAATTAGCGATGGGCATGGGGTCGAACTGTACTACAACTGGCAGGCAACACCCTGGTTGAATGTCACGCCCGACCTACAAGTGATCGTGCCAATCCGAGAGAACGTAGACACGGCACTGGCGCTAGGCGTCCGAGCTGTGATGAGGCTGTAGTCTGTTGCCCGCGAGCGAAGTATTGCACGTCAGCCTGGCTCTTTCTAATCGTGTCCTGGTTCAGCGTGAAATGGATTTTCGTTTGTGATCCGTTACTGAGGCAAGACAATCGGGCGTACAAAAATATCCGTTGCGATGAACCTTGACCGCGAATAGAATAAGAACTCTCACAACTGCGGCGGTAACTCAGTTGGTAGAGTCTCTGCTTCCCAAGCAGAAGGTCGAGGGTTCGAGTCCCTTCCGCCGCTTTTTCGTCTGTCGCTGAATGCGACAAACTTCTGCCCACTTCTCGCCGCGCAGCAAAAAGGCCGATGCGTTAGCACCGGCCTTTTCAATGAGCATCAAGTTTTTTTATTCGCCTTAACCACGAACCTTCACCACACCTCGGCGGGTCACAACAACCTTCACCGAATGGCCACAACAAGGCCAAGTGTAGGTGCCGATCTGGCGTCCCAAGAAACCACTGCGCCAACAAACGGTCGGCGTTTCGGTACAGCAGCCTGGAATGCAGACGCTGACATTTTGCGAACAGCAACTACATGGCGGACTCACGCACAACGTAGCCTGAATCGGAGCCGGTGGACAGCAACATGGGTTGCCAGCAGCGGCGTCTTCAGCACTGGTCAGCAGTGCGGCTAATGCGATCGTTGCGATCGCGACAACAGAACGAACTCGTAACATAATCTAATCCCCCTCAATAGAAAGTGAATCTCCAGGCACACACCGATCATACGTTTTTAATCGACAACCCTGAATTCAATTCTATTACAGTTTCCCGCAAGTGCAAATAGCCTGCCCATTTCCTGTGAATCGAGAAATGATGCCAAAAAACATCATCAAAGCACAGAAAATACTAGATACCGCGAGGGAAAAGCTGTTTTTACTACGCGAAAGCACCGATCCCCTGCTGCTGGTAGTGGCGTGTGATCAGATCGTTTTGCAGCCACAGCAGCTTGTTGAATGCACGTAAGGTCTGAGTCAATGCGTCAGACTCCAGCCCCAAACCACAAATGGTCGCAACGATCGCATCGGAAACAAATCCCATGAGGGCGTTCATTTGGACAAGCGGCACGTCAAGCTCTTTGCTGCCCTTTGCCGGAGTGTGCATAGCGCCGACCATGTCGAGGTAGCTGACCATTTTGCTATCGTACGGTCGTGTGACGAGTGCTTCCAAATAACGGCCCAAATGCTGCTTGCGAAACTGAATAACGTCGTCAGACATTTCCAGCGACTCGACGCTGTCGGCAAGCGCGCCTTCATAGCCAGCCTGACGAGGTACAAAATGCCGCCACGTTGCATCATATTGAGCCAGCTTATCATAAACGGCATCGACCAACTGAGGCACTACAGGTGCCAAAGAACTTGCTGCACCATGGATTGCGGCAATGTCCTCTTCGCCGAACCCCATAAACCCGGCCAGATACCCAAAACGATATTCTAGGTCTTGCTCTAAACGAGTTTCGTCAATTTTTTGCATGGGTAATCTCCTCAAAGTAACATCAAAATGGAAGGCCCCTCGTAAATTGTTGGGCGACCAGATAAAAAGAACCAAGATTTTCCGCCCAGACTACTCACACCTAAATTGGATGTCAACATCCAATTTTGCTGATCATGATCTCTTCAACCGTCGAATATGCTTTACGTGCCGTTGCACATCTGGCTGCTGAATCGCCTGCCATTTGCACGGCGAAGCAGATCGCCACGACGACACAGGTTCCTGCAGCATACCTTTCCAAAGTCTTACAAGGTCTGGTCAAGGCGAAGATCATACGCTCTCAGCGTGGCGTTGGGGGCGGTATTTCGCTTGCCAAAGAGCCTGAGCGGCTGACGATCCTCGACGTGATTAACGCCGTCGAGCCATTGCAGCGCATCTCTAAATGCCCGCTCAACCTGGAATCGCACGGCACGAATCTTTGCCCCCTCCACCGACGGCTCGACAATGCTATGGCCCAGGCTGAAATGGCCTTCGCCAGCACGACCGTTGCCGATCTGCTGAGCGAGTCGGGCCAGCCGAAGCCCCTGTGCGACATGAAAATCGAATAAACCGCCTCTACCAGGGGCCACTGGTAGCCTTAAAAACCTCGTTCCATCGCAACATTCGGATTCAGGCGTGCTACTAATTCGTGAGCCATATCACGCGGTCGGTTTGGGCATTTCCTAGCCAGTTCGACGTCCATCAAGAGCTTCAGAGCCGTATTTCCCGGGCTTTCTATTAGGTACTTGCGAAAAGTCTACGAATCCGTAGAATCGCAGCTATACAGTGGGTTTCAAACCCAATTTCATTATTACCAACCAGTATCCCTGGGATCTGGACCCTTTTTCACCACCAAGGAGGACGGTGATTACCTGCTCGGCTTACCAGCCCCACAAAAACTTGATGTCAGAAATCTCCAACCAACCAGGTGCGGATAGCGACCGACTCTGCCTCGGCGAGTGGAATCGTTCGCTAGACGAGCGATATCGGCTCTCGCTGCCGACAGAGATGATCGAACTACTAGTGCTCGAAGGGAAAAGCGCGAACGAGTGCGTTTTGGCGAAAGAGCGGCCCGGGTGCGTAAGCCTTTGGAGTCCGAAACAATGGAAAGCCTCGATGGCCGATGGCGTTCATTTGGTTGCTAGTAAGATTCAGAGCGGCCGACTTTCTGACAAAGTAAGCCAAGTTCAGATGCTAGGGCGACTGTTGTCGACGCGTCACCGCACGGTGCCGATTGCCGGACGAGGACGAATTGCGATACCCGAGAGCTTTCGAGATTTTTTGGAGGTCGAACCAGGAGGAACCCTGATGGTCGTTGGTGCAGCCGTCTGTATTGAAATTTGGCACCCGCAACGTTGGAGCGAGCACATTGGCCAGCACATGCCCGATTTCCGCGAGTTATTTGAGCAACTGGCAGGCTAACGCACAGCTCTGCCGTGGGACCAACACACCAATCCCTGGCAAACCATCGAGAATAAACCAAACGTACATCATCCCCCAGCAGAGCTGAGGGCTACGAGGAAAAACTAAAACAAGCCGCCATGCCCGGTTGGCACAGTAGCCTATTTTCACCCGTCCGTTGTCACCCGGTCTGGGATGCAAGTCGCAATTGTTAGGGCTATTGCAACGTTACGTCAGCCGGACATGGTGCTTTTTTTGTTGCGTGACGATCAGATGCCGACGCTGGCGGTTTCGCAACTAACCAAAGGTTTCTACTCACTCGGC
>JAJDEE010000476.1 GCA_029259975.1 Planctomycetota bacterium | reverse complement strand
CGCGCGCTCGATTCCGCAGGCATCGTCTGTCTCCTCGCGCGTTCGCAAGAGGGCGATCCGACACGTAGCGAAACGCTGAGCCAGTTGCGCGTGCTCGTCACAGGTCTGCCCGACGGCGCACTCGTTGGCGAACCGGTTTTGATTGAAGAAGCGTTTAATTTGCTCGAAGCCGATGGCAAGCGGCTCAACACCTGGTGTACGCTGCTACTGATGCTGACAATCTTCGCCTGCTTTCGCAGCTGGCGTTGGTTGCTACTGCCGCTGGTCGTCGTGCAGCTGACGCTCGCGCTGACACGCGGCATACTCGTCACGCTCGACATGCAGCTCAGCATGGTCAGCTCGATGCTCTCGGCGATCGTCACTGTCGTGGGTGTTGCCACCGTAGTCCACATCATAGTCCGCTACCGCAACGCCGAAGCTGCGGGGCTTGCCCCTATCGATTCTCTGTTAGAAGCCGGCAAACTGCTCGCCGCGCCAATCTTTTTTGCCTGCCTAACCGACGCCGCAGGCTTTGCCGCACTGATGACTTCGCACGTTGGCCCGGTTCACGATTTTGGCTTAATGATGGCGATCGGCAGCCTCGTCGTTTTGCTCAGTGTGATCCTCACGGTGCCGGGCATCGTACTACTCGGGCAAAGTACGCAGCCGAAACACCATCAACTTCTCGGAGAAGTGACGATCAGAAATTTGTTAGATCGCCTCCTCCACTGGTCCCAACGCCGCGCCAAGCTCATCACCGCCCTCGCAGTTATCGCTAGCGTTTTCGCAATCTATGGCAGCACACGCCTCGAACACGAAACCGATTTCACACGCAACTTCCGGCAAGATAGCCGCCTCGTTCAAGAGTACGAATTCGTCGAACATCGTTTCGGCGGCGCCGGTGTTTGGGACATTTTGCTGCCACCAACTGCGCGACTTAGTAAAGCGTATCTCACCAAAGTTCTTGCGCTCGAAAAGCAACTCCGACAGGAAATTCCCCTGCTGAAGAAGGCTATTTCAATTGCCGACGTACTCGACGCGAGCGTTGGCGGTATAAAAACGCTCGGGCTTTTCGCTAAACCTGCCCTCAACTCTGGCCTGTCCGTGATGCGTATCAAACTACCCGAGTTTGTTGACACGCTTTATCTCCAACAGCCTCCGCAAGAAAAAAAGCAATCGGTCCAGCTGCGATTACTATTACGTTCGCCCGAACGACTCGAAGCCGCCGAGAAAAACCAACTCATCCAGCAAGTTCGCACCACCACGCAAGCCGCCTTCCCCGGCGCCGAAGTCACCGGCTACTACGTGCTGCTCAACCAACTGATCGAGAGCTTACTGCGCGACCAATGGACCACATTTAGCGTTGCCGCCGTGGCGATCTTCGTGATGGTGACGGTCGCCTTTCGGAGCATCCCGCTGGCGCTCGCAACGCTCCTCCCCAATGCCTTGCCAGTGTTGTTGCTATTCGGCGCGATGGGCTGGCTCGGCGTGAAAGTCAACATGGGTGCCGCAATGATCGCCGCCGTCTCGTTGGGTTTGTCAGTCGATGGTTCGATCCACTACGTGATGTCGTACCAGCGTTTACGTCGCGAAGGCTCAACGCTAGCCGCGGCGCTTTCTTCAGTCCAAGCGACAGTTGGCCGCGCTGCCATCTTCGCGACCCTCGCACTGGTCGTCGGCTTCGCGACACTTTGCTACAGCGATTTCATCCCCACGATTTATTTTGGAGCGCTAGTGAGCCTCTCGATGATCGGCGGGCTGGTGGGGAATTTATTGGTGTTGCCGCTGTTGATTCGATGGGTGGAAGGCAAGACAAAAAAATGAACCGCGACCATGAGGGAGTCGAACAATTTGACCTTGAAACCTATTTAGTCGACTCTCTCACGGTCGCGGTTCGGTAAAAAAGAGTGTGCCGCTCACGTCCCGACATCTGGGTTCAACGTGTACATCAACACATTTAATCCAATCCTTGCCGCGTCTTCACGCGTGTAGCCGCGGCATTCGAGCGATTCGTGCTGTTCGAGGGCACAGCTGATGTCGTAGGGCGAAAAGATTACTGCCCAGCGCCCATCGATCTGGATGCCTTCGAGTTCGGGTTCGACTTGACGTACGCGGGCACGCAGCGGTTGGCCGGGCTGTTGTTGGGCCGGATCGCGACGGCTGACCTTTTGGATGTCGTAGCCGCCAGCGGCAGCGGCGAACAGCGGCTCGGTCACGGGTATTCGCCGTAAACTAACGTCTGGAAATGCCGCTTTCAATTCGCGTCGGAATGCGGTGACAAACTCTTTGCTCGCACAGATCGAATCGGCGAATAGCGTGCCGCCGTTAGTGAGATATTCTCGCAGCGCTGCTCGCTCGCTGGGCGAAAACCGAAAATCGTGACGACCGTGCATAAATGCTAGGTGAAACCGTCGCAAGCTTTTGTCGTCGGCGCGAACTGGGAACTCGTTGGTACTGACGCGTAATTGCAAGTCGCCTTGGGCGGCAGCACGAAGCAGGTTTACCAACGCGCCCGGTGCATCGTTGCAGCCGCCACCATGCTGGAGCTTAGCGATTTGGATAGTGCCTCGGCTGCCAGCAGCGTTCAGCTCGATCAGTTGGTCGGTGCCGGTAAACGATTCTTCTTTGCCCTTCGGCTCGCGATTGGTGGCATAAGCAACAACATTGACGCCTATAGAATTCGCATCAGTTAAACGACCCGAAACAACTTTGGGCAGGCCGCGCGTGCGGCCTTGGCCGTAAAGTTCCCAGTAGCAGGAAAGGTCGATTTCGGAAAACACGACGCAAGTGCGGCAGCCGTATTCGACTGTCCAAATCCGGCCAATATAGGGCGACTCGGGCCGCACGAGTTCTTCGACGCGCCAAATGGGGTGTTCCGGCCCAGCGCGGCGGAGCTGGTATTCTTGCTCGGGAAAGATCCGATCGAGATAGGCGCGAAAGCCTTGCTCGAACTCGCTACCATCGACGCAACATGCTTCGGCAAACAAAAACCCGCCGTGATCCAAGTAGCTGCGCATTTTTTGCTCGGTACCTGCAAGCTGCGGCGACTTGCTGCCCGAAAGAAACAGCACCGGCGCTTGCAGCAGATCATCGACGACCGCCTCGGCAGGATCAAAGATCTGCCACGTTAGATCAAGTCCCCATAGCTTTTCGACACGTGCAGTCAGATGCGCGACGTCGCTTTGATGATTGTTCCAATCGTCCTCTGGCCCATGCTGTAGTTTTGCCATCAAGACAGGGCGACGCCCTTTCGACAGAAATAGCAGTGCCATCGCCGTCGCAATGTGCGGATGGTTCTCGGCAGTGTTCTGCCCGACCCAGTGGTGGCTAAACGGATCTTGCTGGCTAATGAGAAACTTAGCGCCTTCGCGATACCAATCATGCTCGCCAATCAGTCGCCGCGCCGTCAAACGCCCCACGCGTTCCAAGCCGTAGAGATAATAGTAGTGCCAAGTGCTGCCCGCACCGCGCCGGCCCGGATTGCGCCGTACCGAAAAATTGTTGCCGAGCCAAGTGAGCGCACGATCGAGCGAGTCGCCTTCTTCTTGCGGTTGGCAACACTGCACAAGCCCGTCTTGAACCGTGGCGTTGGGGTTATCGACGCGGCCCTTGCAAATCACTGTGGCGGCAATGCCCGCGCAGGTCATGCTGCCGAGACCGGCGTCCCAGCCTTTGTGATAGCCCCACGAACCACCCGAATTCTGGCTGCTTTTCCAATAGTCGGCGGCTAGCTGCCACGTTTCTTGTTTTACGGTCGCCCCGGCACGCTCGGCTTCGTGGAGTGCGAGCAGCGCAAACTGCGAATTACTATTATCGCCGCCCATCCCCGCTCCGTACGACCATTGCCCATCGGGCTGCTGAATCGATTCAAGCCAGTTCACATTCTTCTGAATCTGCGCGAGATCTTGCCGCGGAGTTGCAGCACAAAGGGCCATCGTTTGGAGCGAGACACTGTAGGTTTGTGGCTTACCCGTAAGCCCAATTTTGCGCAAAAATCGCAGCGATCCCTCTATTTTTTTGTGATTTGGGTCGACGCCAGAGTTTAACAGCGCCAACGTGCAGAGTGCTGTTACACCGCCCTCATATCGGGCAATGTCATTCCAATCGCCACTCTGCTCATTCTGCTCAGAGAGCAAATACTTCACGCCACCTTCGATCGCCGCCCGCACTTGCTCGGCCGTCAGTGGCCCCGCCGGCTGGGCCTGCAATCGCGCAGTGCCGCCCAGCAAGGCAAAGTCGCCCAGCAAGATTAAGCAGACCAAGCAAATCGGTAAAATTCGTCTGTCCATAGATCGTCTCCGAGGGCGTCATGTCTGCTTCTATCGTAAACTGCGAAAGCCAGGGGAACAATGCTGGCATCAGGAGGATTGCAAAGCCCTCTTTTCTAGCCAGGGATCAGAAAAATGAACCACGACGACACGACGGACACGACGATTTTCTGCGTTGTGCCGTTGTGTCGTCGTGGTTTATTTCTTTCTTTGCCTGCTATCAGAGTTGCCAATATCTCTTGCAACTCCCCTGAAGCTGGCTTGGGGCTACATTGTCCATTTGCAGGAGGAACTATAGAATTGGTGGTTAGTATTTCGTTTTTGTTTCAAACAAGGAAGACACATTGACTCGCAACCTCGGCGACATATTAAAAGAATTCCGTCAGCACCGGCTCGTCATGCAGCGCGAGCTGCAGAAGGTGATCATCGGGCAAGACGAAGTGATCGAGCAAATCTTCGCAGCCATTTTCACGCGTGGGCATTGCCTACTCGAAGGTGTGCCCGGGCTGGCCAAGACGCTGATGGTCAGCACGCTGTCGCAGATTCTTGATCTGAACTTCAAGCGCATCCAGTTCACGCCCGACCTGATGCCCTCAGACATCACCGGCACCAACGTGCTGGACGAAGACGAACATGGCCGTCGTAGCTTTCGATTCGTTGAAGGGCCGGTCTTCACCAACATCTTGCTCGCCGACGAAATCAACCGCACGCCGCCAAAGACGCAAGCCTCGCTGCTGCAAGCGATGCAAGAACGCGAAGTCTCGATCGGCCAGACGACCTACTCGCTGCCCGAGCCGTTTTTTGTGATCGCCACACAAAACCCGATCGAGCAAGAAGGAACCTATCCGTTGCCCGAAGCACAGCTCGACCGATTTATGTTCAACATCAAGGTCGACTACCCGTCCGCCGACGAAGAAGAACAAATCCTCGCCGCCACCACCCGCCACGAAAAACCAGAAGTCAGCAAAGTCCTCTCCGCCCGCGCGATCCTCAACCTGCAAAAGCTGGTTAGCTCGGTCGCCGTGAGCGAATACATCATCAAATACGTCGCCACCCTCGTCCGCGCGACGCGTCCCAAAGACGAATCAGCCCCTGAGTTTGTCCAAGAAATGGTCGACTGGGGCGCTGGCCCCCGCGCCGGCCAGTTTTTAATCCACGGCGGCAAGGCACTCGCTGCCATGGACGGACGGTTTACCGTCGCGATCGAAGACGTGCAAAAAGTGGCCATCCCGGTGTTGCGTCACCGCGTCAGCACAAATTTTCAGGCGCAGGCCGAGGGGATGACCACGGAAGACGTGATTAACCGATTGCTGGAAGTGATCCCCGTACCGGAAATTCCAAAATACGCTGGCAAAGAATAGAACGCGGAGGGACGCGGATTAAACGAATTTACGCGGATAGAAATTGAATAGACTAGGACAATTGTTTTTCTGTCATACACAAATGGGGGAACTCTAATTTTAACCACGACAACACAACGGCCACAACGTTTCTTTGCGTCGTGCCTGTTGTGTCGTTGTGGTTCAATTTGAATTCGCGTAAATCCGTTTAATCCGCGTTCCTCCGCGTACTATTTTCCCATGGCCACCACCGAAAAATACCTGAAACCCGAAGTCATTCGGCAGATTGCTCGGCTTGATCTGCGCGCGCAGTTTATCGTCAAGGGCTTTATGCAGGGATTGCACGCCAGCCCGTTCCATGGTTTCTCGGTCGAGTTCAGCGAGCATCGCAAGTACACCCATGGCGACGATCCGGCCGACATCGATTGGCTTGTCTATGCGAAGACCGACAAGTACTACGTCAAAAAGTTTGAGGCCGAGACTAACATTACGGGCTATTTGGTGATGGACCTCAGCGCTTCGATGGCTTACAGCCACGAGCAGGAATTAACGAAGTTCGAGTATTCGATTTGTCTAGCTGCGGCGCTCTGTTATTTGATGATTCATCAACAAGACCCCGTCGGGCTAATCACTTTTGGCGAGAAAATAGTCGACAGTTTGGCACCCAAATCCAAACGGGCACAGATCGGCAACATTCTCTCGCTGCTCGCCAAGCTTGAGCCGCGAGACAAAACCAACATTGGCAACAGCCTTAACCAACTCGCCGCGATGCTCAAGCACAGTAGTTTGGTGATGATTTTCAGCGATCTGTTAGCCGATCCTGACGAAGTGATCGCTTCGCTCCGTAGGTTGCGACACGGCGGGCACGATGTCATTTTGTTTCATGTGCTTGATCAAGCAGAGGTGTCGTTTCCGTTTGAAGGACTCGTCGAACTGGAAGATCCCGAGTCGGGCGATACGATCGAAGTCGACGCCGACGCCTACCGCAGCGTTTACCTCGTAGAGATGGACCAATTCCGCACCCGCTACGCCCGCGAATGTCGGCAGATAGGTATCGACTATGTGCCGCTCGACACGAGCATGCAATTCGACCGCGCGCTGACCGAATACCTAACCAACCGCCGCAACCGGTGATCACTATTTGCAGATGGATTAATATGTTCGTCGTTGAAGTCCTGAATAGTATCATGAAGAATCGTCGTAGCCAAAGTATTTTGAAATCTCACGCAAAGGCGCGAAGACGCAAAGAAAAACAGGGCTATCCCTCTCCTTGACCTCTGCGTCTTCGCGCCTTTGCGTGAGGTAATTTTAATAGGAGTTCGCTCCAGAATTTCATTAAGCCCTATAGAACCATAAAAAGCCGATGGGTTTCCTCACACCAGCTTTGCTCGCCGGCGCTGCACTCATCACGGTGCCGATCCTGCTACATCTAGTGATGCGCCGTCAACCACGTCAACTAAAGTTTCCGGCGTTGCAGTTCGTTCGTAATCGGCAAGAAGCCAACCGCCGCAAACTAAATTTTCGTCATCTGCTGCTGTTGGCGTTACGCTGCGCGTTAATCGCCGGGTTTGCTATCGCACTCGCGCGTCCCACGCTTAAAGGCAGCGGCCTACGAGGCAAGTCGGGCGCTCCCTTGGTGGTTTCGCTGATCGTCGACAATTCGCTCCGCATGCAATACATCCACGAGAATCAAACTCGCCAAGAGCAAGCTACCAAAATGGCTCAAGGGCTGATCGCCAAGCTGCCTGAAGAGACCGAGGTTGCGATTGTCGACCTAAGCCGTTCGGTGAGCGGGTTTGCTGTCGATAGGAATACGGCCGAATCGCGGTTGCGCAATCTTGCACCAGAAAGCAAACCGCGGCCATTAGAAGACGCCGTGCGCGAGGCAATAGAACTGGTCGCCGATCGCGAAGACTCGTGTCAAGAAGTTTTTTTGTTCAGCGATCTCAACGCGACCGTCTGGAATGAAACGACGATCGCCTCGATCAACGAAACGTTAGCCGCAGCTCCCGAGGTGCGACTCTACTTGGTTGATGTTGGGGTCGCGCAGATTCACAACCAATCGCTCGGCCCGCTCGACATACGCCAACAAACATTGCGACCCGGCGAGCCACTGCGTCTGGAGGTTCCGATCGAAGTCGCCGGCCCTGCCGAGGTGACGCTGGCAGAAGCTCCGCTGGTAGAACTCTATCTTGCTGATTCCCAAGGCAAAGCTGTCAAGCGTGGGCAACAGATTGTGGAAATCACGCCGGAGGGTTTGGGCCAGGCCACCTTTGAATTGGGCGATTTGACACTGGGTACACATCAAGGATACGTGCAGATTTCGGCCAGCGATCCGCTAGCAATCGACAACACACGTTATTTTACCGTGGAAGTTCGACCACCGGCGGAGGTGCTGTTGCTCGGCAAAGAACCTAGCGATACGCTCTTTCTGCGCGAAGCTTTGAATCCGTCGTTGGTAGCGGATCGGGCGACGGTGCGATTCCGGTGCGCGACCGATCGCTTCGCCGACGTAACGAAGCTTTCACTTTCTGATTACGCTGCCATCTGCTTGCTCGACCCGCCGCCACTTTCCGACGAGCTTTGGCAAGCGTTGAGTGACTACGCTAACCAAGGCGGTGGCGTTGGGCTTTTTCTTGGCGAACGTGCCCGCGCGAACGCGTTTAACGAAGGCGGCGCCGATCAAATACTGCCGGGGCCGCTGCTACGAAAGTCGCGTTACGAAACTTACCTGCGGCCGCAGCGGCTCGATCATCCCGCGCTGGCGGCGCTGCGTCCCTATGCCGAATCGATTCCTTGGCAGATCTTTCCCGTGTTTCGATATTGGGAATTCGATACGCTGGCAGGAGACACATACGTCGTGGCGCGATTTGCGAACAACAAACCTGCATTGCTCACTCGATCGGTCGGACAAGGCCGAGCTTTGACCATGGCGACGGCAGTTTCTGACCCGCTCAACCCGCGTGGGCGTGAACCTTGGAATCTGCTGACGGCTCCCGAAGCTGCCTGGCCGTTTGTGCCGCTGATGAACCAAATCGTCGGCTACCTGGCGCAGACCGATAACGAGTCGCTAAGCTTTCAGGCAGGCGAGACGGTTAGCTTGCATCTGCCGCCCAGCCAGCG
>JAJDEE010000475.1 GCA_029259975.1 Planctomycetota bacterium | reverse complement strand
CAGGGGCGACGTGTAAGGCTGAGCTTGGAGCAGCTTTGCCCAACTCGAAAATGGCAACGGGACGGTCGTCTCGCCGATCGTGAAATTGAGTTGACCGCTGGCATGTTTGACCCACACTAATGAGACTAGCGCTGGTTCAACCGTCGTTGCGTTAGGGTCGCGAGAAGTCGATGTCTGTGCGGCGACCCGACGGCCCGCCGCGATCAGCGATTGCAGGGCGGTATCGTCTATCCGTGGCGGCAAATCAACGATTGGCTCGATATCGAGCAGACCGAGGTCGCGAACCAGTTGATCGGAAACCGACGAACCATCGTGGGCGACGAAGATGTGCCGTAGCTCTGCTTGACCCTCGCCGTTCTCCCTGCTCTGCGGAGAAACAAAACTCAAACGCAAAAACGAATAGTTCTCAAGCTGGCAACCACCCAAGTGAACACGTCCGTCGTCGACCTGATAGGCGGCAAATAGCTTTTGGGTGATGTCGTTGACTGCGATCGGCTGATGAGCTGGTCGGATCGAGACAGCGGGACCGAGCGTATGGAGTCGAGCCAATAACCACACGCCAAAGCGGCTATCGAGATCGATCGGTTCGCAAGACTCGTCCACAGCGCTCGTCTGCAGCGGCAATTTCAGCTCGGTCTGTCCCGCAAAGCTCGCTTGATCGGCTTCAGGGAGTTGGAGCCGACCGACGCCATGATCCTCACTGAGTTCTAGCTCTAATTGAGCAAGCGCCCAACGCACAAATTCGACCATCGTTTCACGATAGTTCGATTCGGGGACAACCGGCACTGAAGTGATGGAAGAAGAACTGCTCAACAAAAGACCTGGATATATGTCTGAGGGGAAATTCGGCCAATGCTTGCATTTTCACCAGATCGGCCCCCATGCGAAGCCCTACTTAGCTCTCTTTTTGAGAACCTTTCTAAGAACATAGACCACATCTTCGGTCTGGGCGTCGATTTCTATGGGGTTATCGATGTCGTAACCGAAGTCGTAGACAGCAGTTACCTCAAAATCGTCAATTCCGGCGAGTAGCGCTCCCATTTGCCGAAAAGTATACGTCCGAAAGGCAATTTTGTCCTCGATTCGGAACTGGCGCGAGGGCGTGTAGACATCAAACGTGACGCCGACCGTCTCGCACCGCTTCTTCAAATCGAGGTCGATCACCCACATCCGCGACAGCACCGACAGATTTCCCCGCCGCGCCGACCAGCTTTCTTCCTGAATCGGCTCGACCGCCGTCGGCGTTAGATGCAGCCCCAACACATACAGCCCGCCGGGTCGTAGCGCATCGGCCACACACTGCAAATGATCGCGGGCTTGCTTCTGCGACCCAAGATGCCGAAAGCTGTTGATCGTGTTGAACGCTGCGTCGACCAGCCCGTCGGTCCGCCCATCAGTCTGCCCATCAGTCTGCCCATCAGTCTGAAAGGCGCACATGTCGTCGACAAAAGTACTCGGCGGGTAGCCCGCGCGGTCGAGCCGTTTGTTGCAGTAGTCGATCGCCTTCGGGTTGAGATCGACCCCGGCAACGTCGTACCCCGCCTCGGCAAACTTAATCAGCAGCCGTCCCGTCCCACAAGCCGGCTCAAACAACCGCTCGACGATCCCGTCGGCATGACGCTCGAAACAGTCTTCGAGAAAGTCGAACTCGGCCTTCCAGTCGGAGCCGTAAACAAGGTCGTAGTATTTGGGAAAATCGTAAAGATCGCCTTGGATGGTTTCTAGCATGGGGAAATGACGGAGAAGAATATTATGGGGCAGAGACAAACGTTGCCGCCGCTGCAATCTCTTCCGCAAAAAGTTTTCGCGCAGGCTTGTCTTCCGGGGATGGCCAACCAATCACATTGGCGTGGTTCGGATTTTCCGGAAGAGGAGCAGAAAGCACCTGAAGCTTCTTTTCAAGAATGTGTACAACAGATATATCCCCTCGACCATAAAGCGTTTTTTCTCTCGCCGTTGCTACATGCTCACCTATGGACCAAAGCTCAACTTCAGTTGCATCCTTATGGCGAACAACGGAAAGTCCGCCCTTTGGAGGAGGAAGGAAAGCATTTGCCTTGAGTGTTTTGTTTGCGCGTAGATGACTCCTCGATAGTACAAAACGAGCAAGTACCTCATCCTTGTGGATTTCGGGAACGTTCTGTGGGTCTATCATGAATAGACTTTACGGACTAGGTCCAGGATGTTTTTGGGTATTTCGCCGAAAAAAGGTTCCGTGCCGCAGGTGCGGCCTACACCGAGAAGCGCGGCATAGTGAAGCTCTCCGTCGGGACTAATACTGACCGAGAGTGTGCGTCTACGCGACTGATGCCACTCGATAGTCATTTGCCCATCAGGCTCTGCACCAATTGACGGCCGTCGAAAACCGAGAGGTAATGATTCGAGGAAGGTATACGCATTTCGAAGAGTGTCTCGTGTTACCGGTAACGCATCGTACCCATCCCAATCTGCCACACGACACTCTTCCCAAACGTTGGAAAATTCTTCGCGCAATAACCCCTCGATTCCGAATGCAGACGATTCGTGCATGTAACGAGAGCAAATGGAATTTTGCTCAGTGACAAACTCAGCAGTTTCGCTGAATCCGGGTGTTTGCGTTGCATATGCCATGTCAAATTGGTTTCCTGTATTTTTTGATAGCATCTTCTTTCAGGAAGGTGAAGAAGGCCTTGTCTTTTATCCATCGCATTTCATCCAAATGTTGCTTGAGCAATTCTTCCTTCGGTTCAACAGCATGCGTAGTAAATACATCAATATCAAGTATAAGCCCAAATCCTTCTGTTCGCGAAGGGATTGGCGGTTGCATAGCTTGAATGACGTTGAGATTATACGGATACTCTGGGATGCCGTATGTGGTTTTGTGCATAAACCCCTGAATGGGCATTGGCATTCCCTTAGGACTCTTAGGAGGAATTTCCAGGAGGTCACTGAATTGCTCGGATTGTACAGGGGAAATTAGGTTGATAAACCGTACTCCCAGCCGCTGTACTTCGGGAGGCTCAGCGAGTTCCAAATAGATATTCCATAAGCGTTGCGCTTCTGCCTCAAACGACCCCCAGTTTTCGTAAGGTTTAAGTCGACTAAAGGCAAAGCCATCCCGCTTAAAATGAGCGATGTTAAGTCCATCAGCAGAGGTAAACCTGAAGCTACTCCAACTAGGATTACCCAGATTAGTGGCCACGCCTTCAGGGCCGATTTCGGCCTGAAATTTGATTTCATGTTCGGGGTGAGAGTCTGGATAACCCTCCAATCGTTCCTTTAGCTGATCGTAAAACTGCTCATGGTTTTGAATCGACTCGGAGCGAGCTTGCCAATGGATGACGGCCTCCACGATCGGAGCGTTAGGGAGATTTTCAAATTTTTCCGTCATGTCAATTCTAAAGACTTGTCTATCGCTCACCCGTTTTTCCTTTCCTGCGTCTTGTCGCGTATGCCCTTATATTACTGCCAAGCATTATAACTGAAGGTTGGTCTTTCAGCAGCAACGAATATTAGCCGTTTGGCAATTGTCCGAAAAGACAGGATCAGAGGATTTGCAGCAGAAAATCGGCTCACCCCTCCCCCGCGTACGGATTCAGCGAAATCTTTTTCTTGATCTCTGCTTTCAACTGCCGTAGCACCGATTCTTTGTCGGTGTTTGCTAGGATTTGCGTGATGACATGTTTGGGCGAGGCGTCGCCCCAGCTGGCACCGTGTTGAAAATAGTAGCGAGCGGCTTGGCCGACGATGTACGAGCCGTAGCCGGCAGCGGCGCCTTGGGGCAGAGCGGTGGCGACACTGCCGAAGCCGGCGGTGAGCGCTTTGAAGATCGACGATGCGTAGCTGACGGCTGCTTCGCTGAGCATCACCCAGCCGGCGGCTTTGAGGATCGACACTACGAGCGAACGGGCGTTGGAAGTCGTGATTTGGATGCCGTAAATGCGGCCCAAGGTGACGACCATCGCAGCATCGACCGCGGTGCCACCGAGTACGTCGACTGCCGGCAGCGGGTTGAGCGCGACGGCTAGCGACTTGGTGACGGCGTAGCGCCAAATTGTTTTCGCTGCGCGGTCTTCGCGCAATCTTACGCGGAGCGCAGCCATGCGGTCGTTTTTGTCGGCGGCGAACATCGCGGCGTTGAGCGCGAGGAGTGCCTTGCCTTCGGACTCCAGCACTTCCAAGATGCGTATACGCAGGTCGTCGATTTTCGGGGCCGGCTTGCGCCACTCGGTGCTGGTGGTGCCGTCGGTGGCTTCGAGAACGTACTCGACTTCGCGCGGGTCGGCCTGCGTGGTGAGGACATTTTTTGGCTCGATGAGGCCTGACAAACGGGAGCTGCGGAACAGCGTTAGCAGTTGCTCCAGTTCTTCGCCACGGTATAAGTCGGATTTATTGAGAACCAAGAGCATCGGCTTGTGGCTGGCGGCCAAGTCTTCGAGCGCCGAAAATTCGGTCTCGTTCAGGTCCGAATCGGTGACGAACAGCACCAAGTCGGCCCGCGCCGCTGCGATGCGTGCCATCTCGCCGCGTTCGGCGCCCGACACTTCGTTAAGCCCCGGCGTGTCGACCAGCACGACTTCCGACTGGGCAAAACCGGGCACACGGTAGCCGGTCCCCTCCCAGGGCACGTGCCACAGGTCTTTGGTCCAGCCGCCTTGCACGTTGACTTGCGTCAGGTCTTCGCCGACCAGCGCGTTGACGAGCGCCGACTTGCCGGTG
>JAJDEE010000474.1 GCA_029259975.1 Planctomycetota bacterium | reverse complement strand
ACCATTATCTATTCTCCCCTGCTGTCTTTGTGTCTTTGCATGATTCCCTTTCCTTGCTTGCTTAGCGCCTTCGCGCCTTTGCGTGAGACTCTGTTCAAGCTAGGGCCGTGAACGGCTACCTGAAAACAGACAAAAGGATTGCACCACGGAGGCACGGGTGATTCTCTTTCTACTACAGCAGTAGAAATTGAGAGCTTTCCTGCAATCGCCCTACCTATCAGGTACGCCTACGCCACGTAGCACATCAACGTGTGATGCACGAGGCTGAGCTTGCCAGATGCGGGCATTTTGGGACCGTCGATCGCGGGGTAGATGTCGCGGGGCATGGTGGCGGCGGTGTCGATAAACTGTCGCCAGGGTAGGTGCTGCACGGTCGAAGAAATGATGAATTCTTGGGTTTCGGTGCCTGCGTGCATCAAGAGCATGACAGGCCGCGCGGCCGGGTCGTCGAGGCCGGCGGTGCCGAAGATGCAGACAAAACTCTGAGTCGGATGCTGCCAATCCATTGGCTGGCCGTCGGGGTTGTACCAGCTTACGTCGGCTAAGTCGCCGTTGACGGCTGGGCTGCCAGTGAGGAACGAATCGCGGCGCACCGTCGGTTGGGCTTTGCGGAATTCGATCAGCGTTTGCACAAAACGAAGGTGTTCGGCATTTTTCTCGGCCAATTTCCAGTCGAACCAACTGATGGCGTTGTCTTGGCAATAGGCGTTGTTGTTGCCGCGCTGGGTGCGCAAAATTTCGTCGCCGGCGACGATCATCGGCGTGCCGTGACTCAGCAACAGCGATGCCGTCATGTTTTTCACTTGACGACGACGCAGTTCGACGATCGGCTTGCGACGTGTTGGGCCTTCGACGCCGTTGTTGGCGCTGTAGTTGTTGTTGTCGCCGTCGCAGTTGTCTTCTCCGTTGGCTTGGTTGTGTTTTTGTTCGTAGCTAACCAAGTCGTTAAGCGTGTAACCATCGTGCGAGGTGACGAAGTTGATGCTGTCGTACGGGTGCCGACCGCTGAGCTGGTAGAGATCGCTTGAACCAGAGATACGCGTCGCTATAGGCCCGGTGCGACCTGGTTCGCCGCGCCAATAACGACGGATGTCGTCGCGATAGTGGCCATTCCACTCGGCCCAGCGTCGTTGGGCGAACGATCCTACCTGAAATGCACCGGCTGCATCCCACGCTTCGGCAATAATTTTTGTGTCGGCCAGCATCGGATCTTCGGCAATCATTTCCACGATCGGAGGATTCGGCAACAGCTCGCCGCTTTGGCTGCGGCTCAAAATCGAGGCCAGGTCAAAACGGAAACCGTCGATGTGGTAGTTGTAGACCCAATGACGCAGGCAATGGAAAATCATCTCGCGGCAGATCGGATGGTTGCCGTTAACGGTGTTGCCGCAGCCCGTATAATTTTTATAGGTACCGTCGGAGTTATTCATGTAGTAGACCTTGTTTTCTAAGCCTTTGAAGCTCAGCGTCGGGCCTTCTTGATTTCCTTCGGCGGTATGATTGAACACGACGTCCAAGATCACTTCGATGCCCGCAGCGTGCAGCGCGCGGACCATTTTTTTGAACTGTCGTACTTGATCGCCCGGTTTGCTGCCGTGCATGTAGCCACGATGGGGCGAAAAAAATGCGAGCGAATCGTATCCCCAATAGTTTTTACGCTCGGGCTTGTTGCCAAACGGATCGAAGATGGGAAATTCGTGTACTGGCATCAGCTCGACGGCTGTGACGCCAAGCGACTTGAGATACGGGATTTTATCGATGACGCCCAGATAGGTTCCCGGATGCTTAGACTCGCTCGAAGCACTACGAGTA
The DNA here is from genome assembly GCA_029259975.1 of Planctomycetota bacterium. GTDB lineage: Bacteria > Planctomycetota > Planctomycetia > Pirellulales > Lacipirellulaceae > Bythopirellula. The sequence continues at coordinate 3,834 of JAJDEE010000474.1, read as the reverse complement.
AACCCGCGAACGTGCATCTCGTAGATGATCGTTTCAGCGAGCGGATGGCGCAGATGCCGATCGCCCTGCCAATCGAAAGTGTCCTCGACGGCCACGCACTTGGGTGGGCGGATCAGCCCATCGGGAGAGGGCTGAAATCGCCCGGCCAGCGCGCGGGCATACGGATCGATCAGCCGCGAATGCGAATTGAAGCGATGCCCTTCTTCGGGCGTAAACGGTCCGTCTGCTTGATAATGGTACAGTTGGCCTGCTTTGAGGCCGGGAACAAAAATGCTCCAGATGTCGCCCCAGCGGTCATTGGCCGGGTTGAATTCGACGATGCGATACGGTTCGCGGTCGGTCACGCGCCGGTACAGCAACACGCGCATGGCGGTCGCGGAATGACTGTAGACAGCAAATTGCACGCCCGCTTCTTGGACGATCGCTCCGTAGGGCAACGGGTAGCGAAACTGCATAAAGCGTTGTGAGCGTGGCATAACGACACTAGGTGGGTCGGACAGTGTTTGGTCGGACTGCGTTTGATCGGAAGGTGTTTGATCGGAGGGTGTGTGAGCAGGCAGCGTTTGGTCGTTGAGGGATTGACCGGGAAGCGAAAGGGAAGACGTCCACTGGGTTAGCATAGGAGAAGGCTCGTGTGCGAAGGACTAAGGATATTGGACTCGTGTCCTTTATTCTTCGACATGGGCCTCCATGGGGCTTGATCGGTTTGATTGCTGGCGGCAGAGCTTCGCCCTGCGCAACGTCTGGTTCCACCGCTGCCGTCGCTGCGACCTCGACGCGCGTTCGAGGGCGACTAGCTTCGCTAGGCGGCATAAAAGGAGTTGGGGGAACAATAGTGACGAAACCCAAACGACAAACGACGAACGGACAGCTGCTTCGCTATTCGGATTTCGTCATTCGTCATTTCCCCACCCCTAGCTCCCGGACTCGTTGCACCGTAAAATCGTACCTCACTCCATCCATCGCGATAACTCTTATGGCCAAAATAACTTACAAAGACAGCGGCGTCGACCTTCAGACCTATCAGGAGTCGATGTCGCGGCTGCCGAAGCTGCTCAAACAGACCCATTGCCCGCGAGTGATGCCCTGGGATAACGGTTTTGCCGGTTTGTTCGCGCTCGACTTTGACGGCGGGATTTTTTCTCGGAATTATCAGCAGCCGGTGCTCGTTTCGGGCACTGACGGGGTGGGCACGAAGCTGAAGGTCGCGCAGCTGGTGGGTCGTCACGACACGGTTGGCATCGATTTGGTTGCGATGTGCGTGAACGATACGATCTGCTGCGGAGCCGAGCCACTTTTTTTTCTCGACTATGTGGCGATGGCCGAAGACGACCCTGGGCTGCTCGAACAAATCGTCGAAGGCATTAGTGCTGGTTGTCTCGAAACGGGCGCGGCATTAATCGGCGGCGAAACCGCCATCATGCCCGACCTGTACCAAACAGGCGACTACGATCTGGCCGGTTTTTGCGTCGGCATCGTCGAAAAGTCGCAGTTGATCGACGGCAGCGCCATTGTGCCCGGCGATGTCGTTCTCGGCATCGCGTCAAGCGGCATCCACTCCAACGGATTTTCGTTGGTCCGAAAAATTGTGTTCGAGCACGCGGGTCTTTCGGCAGACGACAAGGTCGACTTCAGCGACCAAAATGTCGGCGAACTATTGCTCCAGCCAACGCAACTTTACGCCTGCGCGGTGCGTGAGGTTTTGAATCGCAGCAAGAGTCCGAATCAAGATCAAGCAGGAGCAGCCGTCCACGGTATTGCCCACATCACAGGTGGCGGATTACACGAAAATCTCGCGCGCATCTTGCCAGCCGACGCCGACGCCCAAATCACTCGTGACAGTTGGCCCGTGCCACCCGTCTTTCGGTGGATGCAACAGCTCGGCGAGGTCGAAGCCGACGAAATGACACGCGTATTCAACATGGGCATTGGCCTCACGATGGTTATCAGCGAATGCTGCATCGAAAGCATCCAGCAGCAGCTGGCGGGTTTGGGGCTGAAGAGCTGGGCGATTGGCAAGATTGTGGACGGGTGTGGGGAGAGCCGTTGGGTCAATTAGTACCCTTAGCTGCCATCGCTATTTTTCTACCTCGATAACGCCATCGATCTTTACAGCAACATTTGCATCTTGCTCGGCACTTTTCAGCAAGTGTGGTGAAACGTTCCACTTCCTACCGTCTTCAGTTAAGACGGTAACCGTTTTTCGGTTGTACTTGACCAACATTCAGTGGTTCCAAATTCTGTGGAAAAGAAAGACCAGAAACTGTAATTTGGAACACTAATCTGCACTAATCTTCGCTAATACGATTAGTGCAGATTAGCGAAGATTAGCGTTCTTCCCTTGTTTTTGGAACTATTGACATTCCAAAAATAGTTTCTTGTGCGGAAGGTTGAAAGCAGACTTTTTCGCCAACGCTGAAATTCATCATCACTTTATGGGCTATCGCAATGTCAGGATGGAACGCAGCGAGCGACAGCGGAAAGTCTCGCAGCCCTGATTGACGATTTGTGCAGATTAGTGTTCTTCCCTTGTTTTTAGAACTACTGAAACTATTTGCAAGTACCCAAAAGTAGTTGCAAATTGTTACTGAAATTCCAGCGTGCGTCACGTAGAATATCAACGTGCGATTGCAGCGCGAAACCAAACGAAGCGACGCTGCACTCATTTCAATTCAAAGTCGTCTTTAGGAATATTTCGCAGTCAATGCAAAATTGCTAACTACATAAACAAATGACTATGCCCACTTCTGAACAAATCGAACTCGAATTGGCTGCGATTCTTGATCGTTTGACCGACTCGACCCTCGATCATCGGCCTAGGCTAGAAGCACTCATTGCTGCCCACCCACATTTGGCAACCGAGCTGCGCGAGCTGTGGGGCACGGTGATGGTTGTCGAGGCGGTTGCGGAACATTCCCATGGTGAGAGCGAACCGTCTGTCATCGCCGAAGCTACCCCGCCGGCGGTGCTGGGTGATTTTGAACTTTTAGAAGAAATCGGTCGTGGTGGCATGGGAGTTGTCTATCGCGCGCGGCAGCAGAGCTTGGACCGCGAAATTGCGTTGAAGCTAATTCTACATGGCAGCCAAGCGTCGCCCGCCGATCGAGCACGTTTTCAGGCTGAAGTTGCTGCTGTTGCGCAGCTTGAGCATGCGCATATTGTGCCGATTTACGAAGTGGGGTCTGACCAGGGTTGGCGATATTTCGGCATGAAGTTGATCGACGGTGAAACTTTGTCGGAGCGAATCGCCTCAGGCCCGCTGCCCGAAAGCGAAGCGGCACAGTTGGCCATGCAAATCGCTAATGCTATTCATTATGCCCACGAGCGTGGCGTCGTTCACCGCGATCTCAAACCGGCGAACATTTTGATCGACAAGCAAGGCGAACCACACGTTACCGATTTTGGTTTGGCAAAACGGACGACCTCCTGCGTTTCGCTGACTCAGGCCGGTGCGATTCTTGGCACGCCGTCGTATATGGCTCCCGAGCAAGCGAGCGGAGAACGTGGCGACGTTGGTCCGTTGAGCGATGTTTACAGCTTGGGGGCAATTCTCTATGCGATGCTAACCGGCCGACCACCGTTTCAAGGAGCTTCGCCGATGGATACTTTGCTGATGGTTCTAGAACAAGATCTGCTACCGCCACGTCTGTTGAACCGTCAGGTCAACCGCGACCTAGAAATGATCACGTTGCGTTGCCTACAGAAACCGCCCGAGTTACGCTACAATTCGGCAGCCGAATTGTCGAACGATTTAAAGGCCTTCTTGGAGGGCGAATCGATCTTAGCGCGCAGCGGACGTCTAACGGATGTCGTTGCACGGGTATTTCGCGAAAC
>JAJDEE010000473.1 GCA_029259975.1 Planctomycetota bacterium | reverse complement strand
GTGTCGTCGTGGTTAATTTTCAAGCAATTTTTACGCCACCAGGTAAAGTCTCTACTGCCGCTCGCCTAACCAATGTTCACGCGACGCCCGTCGAGTTTTATTTTGCCTGCCGCTAGCAACTTCAGCACATGCGGATACGCTTCTTTTTCTGCCTGAAACACTCGCGAGGCTAGCGTCTCGGCGGTATCATCATCGAACACCGGCACGGGCTGCTGCCAGATGATCGGCCCCGTGTCGAACTCGCTATCGACAAAGTGGATCGTACATCCAGTCAGTTTTGCCCCATATTCAAGCACCGCTTGATGCACACGGTGGCCATACATTCCATGTCCGCAGAAGGCCGGTATCAGCGATGGGTGAATGTTCAGCACGCGCCCTGCAAAATCATCCGGCACCGGCACCAGCTTCAAAAAACCGGCCATCAACACAAAGTCGACATCCGCTGCGCGGCAAGCATCAAAAATCTTTGCCCCGTAGTCAGCATCGCTAGCGGCTTCGCGGCGGCGGAAAACCTGCGTGGAAATGTTGGCTTCCGCAGCGTGCTGAAGCCCGCTCGCCTGGGGAGAACTACTAATTACCAAACGGATATCAAGCGGAAGCTGTTCGGCAGCAGCGAGATCAATGAAATTTTTCAGCGTGCGACCACTGCCAGAAATCAGCACCGCTACGCGAAGCAGCGGCCGGCTCACGACGCCACCTGCACATAGAGCTGTGCATCGGCATCGCCAATCTTTGCACTGATCGGCTCGGCATCCGCGATCGATTCGCAAACCAAAGCTTCGGCCAAGGTTTCCTGCGTGACGTACTTTTGAAATTGCTCGATCGCGGTACGCAACTCGGCAGATTCGGTGACGACGCCGATCTCGATCCGATCGGTAAACTCGCAGCCAAGCTCTTTGCGCTGGTCCTGAACGACACGGACCAAGTCTCGCATCCAGCCTTCGGAGATCAGCTCGGTCGTTAATTCTGTAGCCAACACGACGACCACGCCGCGTCCCTGCGCTGCGGCCCAGCCTGCTTTGGCCTGCAAGCGGACTTCGATATCGTTTTCATCGAGATCGATCGACTCGCCGCCGCCCAATTCGAGCGTTACTTTGCCTGCCGATTTGAGTTCGACGAGCATCTGCCCACCATCGACCTGGCTCAATAATTTTTTGACCTTTGGCATGTTCTTGCCAAGCTTGGGGCCAAGCTGCTTAAAATTCGGCACAATCGTATAGTCGATGTACTGCTCGGCATTCTCGGTGAACTCGACCGCTTTGACGTTCAGCTCTTCGGCAATCAGCCCGGCGTGCGATTCGAGCCACGCTTGATGTGTCGTGTCAGCCAAAATTACTTCGACCTTGGTCAGCGGCTGTCGAACTTTTAGTTCGGCGGCGCTGCGTGCTTGACGCCCCAGCGAAGTCACCTCGCGCACCAAATTCATTTGCTCCGATAGCGCCGCATCAATCGCTGGCAGTTTTGCCACCGGAAAATCGCAAAGATGCACGCTTTCTGAAACGCTGTCACCAAACACGGCCACCGCCAACTTTTGCCACAAGCTCTCGGCCAAAAACGGCACGAACGGCGCGATCAACTTGGTCGTCGAGACGAGGCACTCGTACAAGGTCCAATACGCGTCGAGCTTTTCGGGCGATCGTTGGTCGCTCGCCCAAAACCGATCGCGGCTACGGCGGACGTACCAGTTCGACATCGCGTCGACAAACTCGGTGATCGCCTGACAGGCGCCGTAGTTGTCGTAGGCGTCCATGCGTTCGGTGACGGTGGCGGTGGTGGCGTTCAGCTCGCTGAGAATCCAGCGGTCGAGTTCGCCACGCTGTTCGAGGGGGCGGTAGCTGGCGGCGTCGGCGAAACCGCAAGCGTCGGTCGCGCCTTCCGCTTTGGGGTCGAACTCGTCGATGTTGGCGTAGATCGTGAAGAAACTGTACACATTCCACAACCGCAGCAAAAACTCGGGAATACTATCTTTGATCGCCTGTTCGCTGTAGCGAATCGAAGTCCACGGCGGCTGGTTGGCAAAAAAGTACCAACGCAACGCATCGGCACCGTAGAGATCGAAGATCTCACTCGGGTCGCGATAGTTCCGCTTACTCTTGGACATCTTCTGCCCGTCTTCGCCCAGCATCAGGCCAAGGACGATGCAGTTTCTAAAGGGATGAGGAGGCTTCGCCAATGACGAATTACGAATGACGAATGACGAATCCTTTTTTTCGTCATTCGTCATTCCTGCTTCGTCATTCCCCCATATCATCGTCGAGATTGCCAGCTGCGAATAAAACCAACCACGCGTCTGGTCGATTGCTTCGCTGATGAAATCGGCGGGAAATTGGCTCTCGAAACGTTCTTTTTCGGGGCCGCTCGTTTGGCCACGATAGCCCCACTGGGCAAATGGCATGGCGCCGCTGTCGTACCAACAGTCGATCACCTCAGTTACACGCTGCATACGCGCGCCATCGGCAAAGGGCGAAGCGTACGTTACCGCGTCGATGTAGGGCTTGTGGACCCGCAGATCATCGGGCAGCTCCGGGTTCGCCGCCTTCGCCGCCTCCCACACTTCCATCCCAGTCGTTTGCGGTTTTGCCAGCAACTCGTCATAGCTGCCGATCGCTTCCATCTTGCCGGTCTGTTCGCAAACCCAAATCGGCAGCGGCGTGCCCCAAAACCTTTCACGCGACAGCGCCCAGTCGACGTTCGACTCTAAAAACTTGCCGAAACGCCCATCTTTAATATGCCCCGGCAGCCAGTTGATTTCGGCATTGTTGGCCAGCATCTGGTCTTTGATGTCGGTCGTACGGATGAACCAGCTCTCACGCGGATACTGAATCAGCGGATCCTGCTCGGCCCGCCAACAGAACGGATAGTCGTGCCGATACTGTTCTTGATGAAAAAGCAGCCCGCGCTCTTTCAGGTTGCGATTGATGTCTTTATCGCAATCTTTCACCCAGCGCCCACGGACAAACGCGGGGGCTTCGTCGGTGAATTTGCCGTCGGGACCGACGCAGTTGATGAGTTCGGGGCCTTCGCCATCGGTATAACGAGCTTGTTCTGCAACAAGTACCTCGTAGTCAACTTCGCCGAACGCAGGAGCCTGATGAACAGCACCACTGCCGCTATCAGTCGTGACGAAGTCCGCAGCGACAACACGCCAGGAGGTGTTGTGATCGTGTGTCGAATAAAAACAATCAAACGGCGGTTGATAACGCTTGCCAACAATTCCTGAGCCTTTGCAAGTCGAGACGATTTCCAGCTCTCGCTTGACTTTTCCGGCGATCGTTTCGACCAAATCCTTAGCCATCACCAGCTTTTCGCCCGTCTCGCCATCAACGACCGTCGCGTATTCGATTTCGGGATGCACCGCCGCAAATTGATTGCTCGGCAGCGTCCAGGGCGTCGTCGTCCAAACCAGCAGCGACGTATCGGTCACTTCGCCTGCGTCATCCAGTAGCGGAAACTTCACAAACACACTCGGGTCGGCCACTTCGCGATAGCCTTGCCCGACTTCGCCGGCCGAGAGCGCCGTGCCGCCCTGTGCCCACCACCAGACGATTTTATGGCCTTGGTAAAGCTGTCCGCGGTCGAAGAGCGTTTTCAGCGACCACCAAACGCTTTCGACGTAGCTCTGGTGATAGGTGACGTAGGCTTCCTCCATGTTCACCCAAAAACCGAGTCGCTCGGTCAGGCGTTCCCATTCTTGCATGTAGCGCCAAACGCTGGCCTGACATTTTTGGATGAAGGACTCGATGCCGTGGGCTTCGATCTCTGCTTTCGAGTGGATGCCTAGCTCTTTGCAGACCTCGACTTCGACCGGCAGGCCGTGCGTGTCCCAGCCCGCCTTGCGCTCGCAGCGGAAACCGCGCATTGTTTTGTAGCGTGGGTAGAGATCTTTGATCGAGCGTGTGAGGCAATGCCCCGGATGCGGCATGCCATTGGCCGTCGGCGGGCCTTCGTAGAACACGAAATTCTCGGCCCCCTTGCGCGCGGCCAAGGTTTTTTCGTAAATGCCCTGCTCTTTCCAAAATTTGCCGGTGGCCAATTCGCGATCGGCAAAACTCTCATTCTTTTCAACAGCAGGAAACATGAAGCCCTTTGGGTGAATGACGCCAACTCTACAGAGAAGTGGCCGATTGACGAAAAAAGAGGTGGTTGCTAGACGGAGCCAAAAACCGAGGCTAACGTTCGCATGTCGCTTCGGATTTTAAGCATTCAGATTCCGTCGTCACTTTTCTTATTCGTCATCAAAGTCCGGATCGCTCTTGAACTTTGACGTTTTTGCTTTGGTCGAGTCGTCCTCTTTTTCTTCTTTGCCGCCAAAAGTGTCGGGGAACTCCTCGTCTTCGGTCAGATCGTCTTCCCAGTCCTCCTCGAAGTCGTCATCGAAATCGTCGTCGAAGTCATCGTCCTCGAAATCGTCGAACGGATTGTCATCGATCGGCTCGGCAGGATCATCGCCACCCTGTGAAAGTAACGGGTTCATCACCACGGCGGGCACACCCCAAATAGGCGCATCGATCGTTGGATCTTCCGGTGGAGTTTCCAGTAATGAAGTAGTTACCATCGTCATCAATCTACACCCCGTCTTCGCTAAATTAGTATTTTGTCTCATCGAAAAAACGATACAGTGGCCCTTTGCTAGCACTACGGATGCCAGGCCGGCAAAAGACTTACCCCGATTATTGTAGGCGTGGATTCTACCCTAAGACAAGCGGTTTTTATAGCGATTGGCTTAGGCGACTTGCTTTTGACCTGCGGTATGTTGGGCATAAGGCTCAGAACCAATACTAATCAGAATACCGCCAAAAAAGCTGAAGTTGGTCGATTTTTCGATTCCGGGTAAACTGTGAGTCGCTATCGAGAATTTCCGGCAAGGATTATTGAGGTCAGCCAACAACGTGGGCTGGCCCGTCTTAATCGGCCCGTACGCAAGGAGGCGTTCATGTCTCAGCCCCCGCTCCGCTTTGTTCATACCAGCGATTTCCACTTAGAACGCCCCCTAGGAGGCGTTGCTGAGGTGCCTACGCATCTTCGCGAGCTGTTTCTTGACGCGCCCTTCGAGGCCGCTGCACAAGTGTTTGAGACCGCCCTCTCCGAGCGGGCTGACGCGTTGCTGCTCGCTGGCGATGTTGTAGATTTTGACCTGGTCGGCCCCCGAGCGGTTGTTTTTCTGCAAGAACAGTTTCAGCGACTGGCCGAGCACGGCATCCCC
>JAJDEE010000472.1 GCA_029259975.1 Planctomycetota bacterium | reverse complement strand
GACATGGAGTTTATGCAATTCCACCCGACGGTGCTCTACATCGCCGGCAGTAGCCGTAGCCTGATTACCGAAGCCATTCGCGGCGAAGGTGCGCTGCTGGTCGACACCAACGACGTACGCTTTATGCCCGAATACGACGAGCGGGCCGAACTCGCGCCGCGCGACGTGGTCAGCCAAGCGATCAACGACCGCATGCGCAAGACGCACCACCCGTGTGTCTATCTCGACCTCAGCCCGCTCAAGTCTGGCCATGCCAAAAAACGTTTTCCAGGCATCGCCAAGCGTTGCGCCGAATTTGGTATCGACATCGCCAACGACCGCGTGCCTGTGAGACCCGGCGCCCACTACATGATCGGCGGCATCAAAGTCGACGACGTCGGCTGTTCGACCCTGCCCCGTCTGTGGGCCTCGGGCGAAGTCACCAGCAGCGGACTGCACGGCGCAAATCGACTCGCCTCCAACAGTTTGCTCGAAGGCCTTGTTTACGGCGCCCACGCCGGCGAGGCTGCTTCGGCGGCTGCGATGACCGAGTCTGATACATTTCAGGCGATCCCCCTCGAAAACCAGCCACTGCCGCCACCAGTCGAATCCCTCGACCTGCTAGACATTCGTAACTCGCTCAAAAGCCTGATGTGGCGCGCAGTCGGCGTTCAGCGCGATGGCCAGCAGCTTCGCGAGGCAGCCGAGAGCGTCGACGCTTGGTGCCACTACGTCCTGCCCCGCCAGTTCACCGGCCCGGCCGGGTGGGAGCTGCAAAACATGCTGACCGTCGCGCAATTGATGATCGCAGCGGCCTTGCGCCGCGAAGAATCTCGCGGCGTCCATCTTCGCAGCGACTTCCCTGAGCAAGACGACCAGCACTGGCAGCGGCGTCAGAAAGCCGTTCGCGACGGAGTTGAATGAGGGATTGAGCGGCTGGAAAACATTTCCAAAATTCCTCCTCCAGCCGCCGAACCTCTTGCCCAGCAGCTGCGTAGCGTGCAGGTATAGACAAATAGGCATCCCAGGAGGTAACTTCTAGGGTTTACCGACATAAAAAATTGTGTGAGTCTCGATGAGCGAAACATCCAATAATTCCCCAACGAAGGCCGCCGAGCCGATGATCGAGGCCCAAGGCCTCTCGAAATTCTACGGCAGCTTTGCCGCCTCGCGCGATGTGACTTTCTCGATTAACAAAGGCGAAGTCGCGGCGTTTCTCGGCCCGAATGGTGCCGGCAAAAGCACCACGATGAAGCTACTGACCGGCTACTTGGCCCCGTCGGAGGGGGCGGCAAAAATCGCTGGTTTCAATATGGCGACCGAGCGATTAAAAGGAGCCGAGCGGTTAGGCTATCTGCCTGAAAATGGCCCGCTCTACGCCGACATGTCGCCACGCAGCTTGCTCACTTTTTTCGGCGAATTACGGCAGCTCTCCCGACGAAAACTCAACGAGCGTCTGGACGCCGTGATTCATATCTGCAACCTCGAAACCGTCATCGGCAAACCGATCGGCAAACTCTCAAAAGGATTCCGTCAACGGGTCGGCATGGCGCAGGCGCTGCTGCATGATCCCGATGTGTTGATCCTCGACGAACCAACCGCCGGGCTTGACCCCAACCAGATTCGCGAAGTGCGCAAAATGATTCGCACGCTCGGCGAATCGAAAACCATCTTGCTATCGACCCACATCCTGCAAGAAGTCGAAGCGATGTGTAATCGGGTCGTTTTTATAAACGAAGGCCGGCTGGTCTTCGATGGTTCGCCCGAGCAGCTAGGAGAACGACATGCGGATCTCGATGAGCGTTTCCATGAGCTAACCATTGCAGCGAATTAAAGAAAGTTGGGTGCGTGTAGCGGAGCGAAACGCACCTTTTCATTTGCCGCGATTCGCGGTGCTTTTCGCTCCGTTACACACACCTGACACAACCATCACCACACACCACCGATCACTACTATGAAATTCAGCGTTCTCAAATCGATCTTCAAACGCGATTTTGTGAGCTATTTTTCTAGCCCAACCGGCTACGCGTTTATTTGCGTGTTTGTCGTGCTTAGCGCGCTGGCGACCTTTTGGCCGCCCGAGTTTTTCTCGAGCAATCTGGCCAATCTCGATCAGTTGAGCCGCTGGCTGCCCTTCATCATGCTCGTTTTCATCCCCGCGATCACGATGAGCATCTGGGCCGAAGAACGACGGCAAGGGACCGATGAACTGCTGCTGACAGTCCCCGCGACCGACTTTGATGTGGTGCTCGGCAAGTATCTCGCCGGCGTGGCGATTTTTACCGTGTCACTGATGTTCTCAGCGTTTTCGATTTTTCTTGTGTTCAAATGGGGCCTCGGCGATCCCGATTTCGGACTGTTTCTTAGCACCTACATTGGCTACTGGTTTATCGGTATCGCGATGATTGCTATCGGCATGGTCGCCTCGTTTCTGACGGAAAACCTCACGGTCGGCTTCATTTTAGGTACGCTTTTCAATATGCCGCTTGCCCTGTTTGGTGTCGCCGATTGGTTTGTGACCGATCCTGGCTGGGCACAAACGGTTCGGCATTGGAGTGCCTCAGAGCAGT
>JAJDEE010000471.1 GCA_029259975.1 Planctomycetota bacterium | reverse complement strand
AGCAATGGTCCGACCGCTGGATCAAAGCATCCAGAGACCACCCAAAACCAAAAAAGAAACCGCCAAAAACAAAAACCCATACCTCAGTCTACCGAGCATTGATCGCCGCCAAGGCATAAGGCAAGATGTTCAAAGCAGTGGGTTTTAGACCCATCGCAAGGACAATGAACCACGACGACTGCAAAGTCAGAAGATACTCTTTGAAAGCCTGGAAATATATTCGCCGCAGAGCGACGCGGAGAGCGCAGAGTCGTAGGAGATAGCGTTCTTCTCTGCGCTCTCTGCGGTTTAGAAATAGACTTTGCAGTTTACCTGCCCCTAAAACCTCACCACGCGACGCAACAACCACACGCCCCAAAAGGCTAGCACAATGTTCCCCAGCCAGACAGCCTGTGGCGGGATCACACCATCTTTCGCAAGGTCAAGGCAGCCAGCGAGCATCGGGTAATAGACGAGCAAGATCGGTAAGAAGCAGGCGAAAAAGCTGCCCCAGATTTCGCCGTGGCGTAGCCGGATCGCCATCGGGGCGCCGATCATGACAAAGCAGAGGCAACTAAAACCGTTGGCCCAGCGGCGATAGGGTTCCGTGTTCAGGCGATACAATTGACTGTTCGCAATTCTTAGCGCGGTTTGCTTCGATTTCCAACTTGCCGGCGAGAGTTCGTACATCCGGCCCGTCATCAATACGCGAGCCGTCTCGGCTGTCATTTCTTGCTTGAGATGACTAATCAGCGCTGACTGCTCGACTTTCGAAGGGCCGATCTCGCTGTAAGGATACTGCGAAGGGCTTCGTTTACGAGCCTTACGTCCACTAAAATCGGCTAACGCGATGGGCTGCTCGAATTCGCCTGGGTGATAAATCGAACCCTTGCCGTGAAGATCGACCTCGGCATTGGTAAAAACGACGACGATCACTTCATTCTGAGAGTCGCTACGAATTTCAGCAACATCAGCAGTGATCGTCGTGGGCTTATCGCTACCACCGCTGAAATACTGTAGCGTAGGCTGAATGAGCTGGCGACCTTCGACGCGCCGGACAGAGACTTTGAGCTGATTGTTGCTGTAAGACCGCGTAGTACGCAACCGCCCATAGACGATCTCTTCCAAGGATTCCAACAACACACGTTGCACTCCGCCAGGCCCCCAAGAAACGGCCGCGTCGTTAAGCAGCACCGCCCCAAAACTCACCAGCGTTGCCAAAATGAGCGTTGGCCAGACCATCGTCATTGGCGAGATGCCCATCGACTTCACCGCGACAAACTCGTTGGATGATGCGATTCGCCCATAGACGGTCACGGTTGCCAACAACATCGTGCCCGGCACAGCAAACTGCATCGCCTGCGGCAAAACATAGGGCAAGATCCGCATGATCGGCACGAGTCCCAAGCCATTTTCGACCGCCTCTTTGCCTACCAAAATGACAAACAAAAATGCTGTCATCACAGTCAGCGTTAGCCCGAAAACCTTCAGCAGGTCGAACACGATGTAACGGGTGAGAATACGCAAGAGTGGCAGGTGGCGGGTGGCGGGGTGGCGAGTGAAATCCGAGACGTACTTTAGCAGGCATGCAGGGTAGTGAAAATGACACTTCTTCGTGAGAAGCAACTACAACCCAGGCAAACTGCAATTTCAAGGGAATTATCTGACCGCGACGGGAAAATAAAATTGAACCACGACGACACGACGGACACGACGCAAAAAACTCGTTGTGTCCGTCGTGTCGTCGTGGTTAATTTATCTTTTTATAGCTGGCAGTGCCGTCAGAAAAGGCTTTGCAGCTCGCTTGCGACGACGACAGCCAAGTTTCCCCATTGCTAGCTGTTCTGCTATGCTAGGAGTTCAACTCGCCACACGCAGAGAAAAGCTCCTGTCGATATCACACATTTCGGGCTGTTTTGTTGTCCTACAGAGTTCAATTCAACTTCCGTTACGACAAACATGCCGCACACGACACTGAGGAAAGTACGATGACAAAAAAGAATCTCAATCTACAAGACAAAGTCCGAGACATGTTTCGCCAATTCCTTAGCACGACCAAGTTGCTAGCACTCGCCTTGGGCATTGTGATCGCTTTCGAAACAGAGGCTGCGCAGGCCGAAGTCGCTCGTGGGGTTGTCTTTCATGACCAGAACGGTAATGGGCGGCGTGAAAAAGATGAGCCAGGAATACCTAGCGTGCGAGTTTCCAACGGTCTGGACATCGTCCGCACCGATACTGGCGGAAACTACCAATTGCCAATCGACGACGACACGATGCTGTTCGTTCTCAAACCGCGCAATTGGCAGTCGCCCGTCAACGAGCAAAACCTACCGCAGTTCTATTACAATCATAAGCCTGGCGGCTCTCCCGATGATAATTTCGACTTCCCCGGCGTCGCACCGACTGGGCCACTGCCCAGCTCGGTCGATTTTCCGTTGACGCGCAGCGAAGAGTCCGAAGAATTTTCAGTCATCATGATGGGCGATCCGCAACCCAACACGCGTCAACATGTGCGTTACTATGCCAACGACTTGATTGCGGAACTGGTTGATTCCCAAGCCGCTTTTGGCATCTCGCTCGGCGATATTGTTGGCAACGATCTTGCGCTCTTCGATAACGTCAACGCCGTGCAAGCCAAAGTCGGTGTGCCTTGGCATAATGTTCTCGGCAACCACGACCTAAATTTTCGATCGCCCAATGACAAATACTCTGACGAAACGTTCGAGCGTGTTTTTGGCCCGGCGAACTACGCTTTTCAGTGGGCCTCCGTCCATTTTATCGTACTCGACAACGTACTGTGGCGTGGCATAATCGACAACGACAACAATGGCCGTCCCGACGATGGCAACTACGTGGGTGCGTTCTCGGACGATCAACTCCAGTTTGTCGCCAACTATGTGGCTGAGGTTCCGGTCGACGAATGCCTCGTTGTTTGCACGCATATCCCGCTAATCAATCCTGCTGGCCTTAAGCACGGCACACAGAAATTGTCGGGGTTACTAGAAATTTTGGCGAAGCACCCTCACCAGTTGTC
>JAJDEE010000048.1 GCA_029259975.1 Planctomycetota bacterium | reverse complement strand
CGTAAAATAAGTGGTGGATTTTGATCTATAGCGGCAGGGCGCAAGTCCTCCGGTTTGCGACACCGGAGGGCTCGCGCCCTACCGCTAAAAGCATCATTTGTTTTGCGAGCGATACTTGGCGGTTTTTTTGTTTTTTGACTTTGCAGTTCGACTAGTCGTTTGGTTAGATTCTTAGCTAGCACTCAGTTTGAGTTTTTACTTCGTCGCAATACGTTTGATTTTCTTCCCATGCAGCGCTCAGCCAAACAGCTTCGCGAAGATGCCCTGAGAATTTGGTGGGCGGGTGTCCACGCTGTTCAGCCTGAACGATTGATTCCAGAGTTTGTGGCCGTCGATGACGAGACGCTTTGGCTCGGCGATCAGGCCATCGATCTTCGCTCGATCGATCGTATTGCCATCGTCGGTGCCGGCAAGGCAGGAGCTGGTATGACGCTGGCTCTTGAATCGGCTCTGGGCGAAAAATTGCTCGACGAAAAAAATGTGACTGGCTGGGTCAACGTGCCTGCCGACTGCATTGAGCCGACCCGCTGTGTGCAACTCCACGCAGCCCGACCAGCGGGCGTCAACGAACCTCGACCTGAGGGCGTTGTCGGCACGACAGAAATCCTAAGTTTGGTACGTCAGCTTGGCCCTCGCGATCTTTGTCTGTGCGTCATCTCCGGTGGCGGGTCGGCGCTATTGCCGGCACCGATCGAGGGACTTTCGCTGGAAACGAAAATTGAGCTAACGCGAGAGATTTCCGCGCGGGGTGGGACGATCGAACAAATGAATGCCGTGCGACGAGAGCTGAGCACCATCAAAGGAGGCGGGCTGGCGCGGGCGTGTCACGCGGGGCGGTTGGTCTCGCTCATCTTGTCGGACGTGCTGGGCGACGATCTAGAAACGATCGCTTCGGGGCCGACGGTCGTGCGGCAGTCGACGCCTGCCTTGTCGCTGCAAGTTCTGGAGGAATTGAAGCTTGGCGATCTTCCGGCCGGTCGCGCAGCCGTTTTGTTGCTAGAGCGGCGAAACCAACAAGCGATAAAATGCGAAGTTCCTAGCTGCGAAGTCGTCAATCTGCTGGTTGGCAACAATGCGATGGCAGTCGACTCGGCGGGTATCGAGGCGGAACGTTTAGGCTATAGCCACGCGATGATTTCAGCGACCGAGTCGGAAGGCACCGCCGAATCGGTCGCCGAGCACTTGGTCGGTATGGCAGAATCGATGCGTACCGGCGCAGGTCCCGACTGCTTGATCACCGGCGGTGAGCCAACCGTTCACTTGGCCGCAGAATCGGTTCGCGGCAAAGGCGGTCGCAATCAACAGCTGGCACTGGCTGCTTTGACGGCGCTGGAAGATTGGCGGGGCTTGGCTTTGCTCTCGGGCGGCACCGACGGCGAAGATGGCCCGACGGATGCGGCGGGCGCGCTGGTCAACGAGCAAATCGCCGCCCAGGCAAAAGAAAAACAACTCGACCTGGCCGACTATCTGCGTCGCAACGACGCCTACCGCTGCTTCGAGCAAACAGGCGGGCTACTAAAAACCGGACCCACTGGGACCAACGTTTGCGACTTGCGAGTGATCGTTGTTGACAAGGATGAACAATAACGAATGACGAAGCACGAATGACGAAGAATTTTTGGTTTCGTCAGTCGTCATTCGTGCTTCGTCATTTTCCCTTAGTCCCACCACCAAGTATCAGCAGGCAAGTCTTCCAAATGGACTTTGTTGCGGGCCGATACTAGCTCGCCATCTTTATCGGCGAGTAGGTTTTCGGCACGAAGTGCTTGCTTAGCTTCGATCTGGACACCGCCGCCAACGGGCGTGGCCAGATGTCGGCCTTTCCACATGCTGTTGACCGCCGAGGCGACATGTTGCGGGGCGTTGTAAGTTTCGACAGGGTAGATTTCTTCGTTGCCAAGCACTGACAGATCCCAGCCCGCTTTGCCGTACAGACCATGCTCTTGCAAGAAAGCGGCCGCGACGAGCATGTCGACACAGTTGCGGAGCTGGCCGTAGACGGGGGCATTCTCAGCAATTTGAGCGTATTTTTGCGTGAAACTCTGGGTGAATTTGCGACTTGCACGGCTTTGTGACCCCGACTGTACGCGCGAGCCATCGCGAGCGACAAGTTCGTCTTCGCCAACGAGCTTAACGCCGTTGCCAACAAACTCTGCGGCATTGCCATCAGCCGACATTTTGATGCGTTGGTAATCGGGCACAAACCACCAGCGGCACATCGCGTTGCGTGCGATCGATGCAAAACTCGCCAGCGAGAGATAGCTACGAATCCGGGCGGGAGCAGGTTCTAAGCCGATGCCGATCAGTTTCATACGATAGTCGGCTTCGACCATCACCTGAGCAAAGTGGGTTTGCGACGAGATACCGCCGAGCGTGATCATCTGTAGCCCCAAGCTTTCGCGAAGACCTTCGACGATGTACTGCTCGTCGCCGTATTGAATTTGATGACCGATGCTACTCAAAAATTGCTGCATCCGCTGCAACCCCTCGGGCGTCGCATCGATCGAGCAATGCACCAGCGTGTTGGTTGTTTTGTTAGGAGGAAAGGCTCGCAACGCGACGACCAAGTCTTGCAACTCCATTACCGGCTGCCCGGTATGGAAACCGACAACGCGACCGGCTTCGGTTTCGACCCAACCCTCAGCGGGTCCGGCGAGAACGATGTCTTGTGTGTCGGGATAGTAGAATACGTACTTGATCCGTGTGAGGCCAGCCAAATGCATCATTGACTCGTCTGGGCCGTGCCCCTCTTCAATGGCTTGTTGGATAAGTCGAGCCAAGCGGGTCAGCGAAACTTTACGCAGCGCGCTACGCTCGGTGATCTCGGTACCCAGCCGCGCTAGCGATTCTTGGACCCTTTGTCGCATCAACTGACCGGTCGGATCATTGACTGTCAGTCGCTGCAAGACGCCATCCGCATCGACTGCTACACCAGCGGCAATGATCACGTCATCGTCGTCACCACCATCATTTTGGGCATGAGCAGCCTGGCTCGGCAATAATACGAGCAAGCCAAAAGTCATCGTTACCGCAAGGCCGAGTTGGCGCGAAGAATCGACGAAAGAGAGCAGGAGCCTAGGAAACATGGGGACCTCTGGATTGCGATGAAATTCTGTTCCGATCCGCCCGCGGGCGGGCAGCAAATCTGGAGCCTGTACCGCGAAAATGGGCAGTTGGGGCTAGCTTTGATCATAATTCCCCTGACGCCGAGAAGCAAGGATTTCCTCCCTTGCCCACAATAACGCGATCCATCGGATCGTCGGCTAGCAACCCTTACCTCCACATGCAAAACAACCGTTAAAACCCGCGTGAGCCGGTCGCAAATGTTGGCAAATGCCCCCCGAACGTTGAAAAAACGCATCACCACCTTTCCTAGACGTTACAGTTTATCAACCATTTCCGCGTCCCACGACACGATTTCGCCAGACCGCCATGTTCGCTCGCCCATCTCAACGAGTTTCGCTGTTAACAGCGCTCTCGTTATGCACGCTAGTTGTGGCTGGCTGTGCAGGGCTGCCGAGAATCGACCCCAGCGGCGAGCGGATATTTATTTGGCCCCGAAATCAGGTACCGGCAGTCGGGCCAGCGACGACCAATGCGCTGGCACCGCCGGTGTTTACCGATCCGGTCTTCCCGCTACCCAATCCCATTGCTGCTGGACAGCCGATCGTGGGAATGCTGCCAGCTGTGCCGCAAGATCGTTTGACGCTCACACCAGATCGGGTTTTGGCACCTGTCGGCAGCGAAGTCATTTTGAAGGCAGGATTTTGCACGCGAGACAACTACTTGCTGACCGATTCCAAAATCGAGTGGCTACTCGCCCGCGACACGGTCGGCGAATTCGTATCGCTGGGCGGTCGGGGCTGGAAGCGTAACCCGCTATTGCCGTGGAACAAGCCCAAAAAAATCGACAACCAATACGCCACGGGCTACACAGCGCGCGTGCCGCTGCGAATCACTCGCGGTACCGCCGACCCGAGCGACGACGTGCAAGTCGAGCCGGGTGAAGCGTGGGCCAGCGTGACTTCGCCCGTCGAAGGCACGACCCGCATCACTGCCGTTGCTCCAGAAATTGAAACGTGGGCCAACCGCCGTGCGACGGCCACCATTTATTGGGTCGACGTGCAGTGGACCTTCCCACCGGCCACTGTCACCGCCGGTGGCTCGCAGGTGTTGACCACCACCGTTCGCCGCCACACCGACGGCACACCGATCGAAGGTTGGCTCGTGCGTTACGAAGTGACCGATGGCACTGGTGCCTTGCGCGGAAGCGACACGGGCCAAGTCGTCGAAGTACCGACCGACGCCCAGGGCCGCGCCAGCATCGATGTCACTCCCACGGGCAGCGTCGGCGCGACCACGCAGATCACCACCCAAATCGTCCGCCCCGAGCGTTTTCAAGGCAGCAACGCACCGCGACTTGTCATCGCCAACGGCGCCAGCACAATCAGCTGGACGAATGGCGGCACCGACTATTTGCCTCCGCCGGACGATCTAGGTAGCCCTTTGCCAACGACTCCGATTCCCGGCCAAGGCTCGCCTGCGCCGATTGTGCCAACACCTGCAACACGTCGCGGGCCAAAATTGGAGTTGGAGGTCTACACCAACGACTCACAGACACACGTTGGCCAACCGGCCCGTTTCGAAGTGGTGATTCGCAACACGGGCGACGCCACCGCCACCGGGGTTCGGCTCAATGATAGCTTCGACGAGGGTCTGTTTCACCAAAACGACCTGCAGCGCATCCTGAATATCGAGAAACCGATCAACGACATCACTGCCGGCGATTCCTACTCAGAGTTTCTGACGTTCGAGGTTCGTCAAGCTGGGCGACTCTGTCAAAATTTCACAGTGACCTACACCGGCGGCAGCGCACAAAAAAAAGCCTGCATCGAGGCCTCGCAACCTCAACAACAACAACAACCGCAAGGCCGCTTGCAAGTCAACAAGCAAGGCCCCCGACAACGCAATGTCGGCGAGACAGCACAGTTCACGCTCAGCATCAAAAACGTCGGCGAAGCGCCGCTCACCAATATCGAAATTGTTGACACCTACGACCGCGAGCTATTGCCAAAGCCGTTTCCCGGGTCGCAGATTCGCGATGGCAGCCTCTTTTGGACGATCCCACGATTGGCGGTGAACGAAACCAAGACCTTCAACGTCGAATGCCAATGCGTCGCCCCCAAACTCGAAGTATGCAGCACCGTATCGGTCTCGGCCGACACAGGCACGATTGCGATTACACAAGCAGACAAAGCCTGCACCGAAATCCGGCCGAGGCTCCCCGATGTCATTCCGCCAGCCACACAGGCACCTGGTGGAGATGTGCTACCAGACGTGGCACCCTCCGCAGGAGGGGCAGCTGCATCACCCATCGAAACCGGTGGCCTGCGGATGGAACTCATCGCATTCTCCAACCCAGTTCGCGCCGGGGCACGCACAACCTTTCAGATCGTAATCAGCAACCGCGGCGCCACCTTTGAGCAACAAGTACAACTTCGCGTTTTGTTTCCACCAGAATTGACCCCGGACGTAACGGCTATTCGCAACGATGCCAACGTCCAGGCTCGATTCAACAATTCCAATGGCGAACTTCTCTTTGAGCCAATCAAAGAGATGCGTCCCACCGAGCGATTGGAATTTGTCATTCCCACCAATGCCAATCAACAAGGCGCACCCAACGTGACTGCTGAGTTAATCAGCAAGGACATGCCGCAGGCAATTCAGCGCACCAAGCGCATAGAGATTATTCGGGGCCTGTGATCGACGATTAAGTCTCGCAGTTTGCTCTCAAGGCTTCGGTACGCGTGCGTGGCTGTGATATTAGGTGCATTCGCACAGATCTCGCAACGGATCCACAAAAGCTAGTCGCCGTGTTCCGTAAATTTACGCCCAAACTTCTCTGCGGCGGCTTCCACGTGTCTCGCCTTCCAAGTACAATCGTGGGTTCCGCCAAAAAAACCTATTAAGCGAGAACGAGTCGATGAAAACGGAAAATGCCGACATTTACCGCATCTCCGAGGGGCCAGATCAACTGGAAAGGATCCCTTGCCAAATTTTTCAGCTTGCCAACGATGCGAGTGTCTACGTCGCCCAGCAGATTGCCGAGCTAATCAAGCAACGCACCGCCGCTGGCAAGCAGTGTGTCCTCGGACTGGCCACCGGCAGCACCCCGACCAAGATTTACGAAGAGCTGATTCGTCTGCATCACGAAGAAGGACTCTCTTTCCAAAACGTCGTCACCTTCAACCTCGACGAATACTACCCGATGCCGCCTGAAGAGTTGCAGAGCTATGTGCGATTCATGAACGAGCATCTTTTCGACCACATCGACATCGAACCCAGCAACATTCATATCCCCGACGGCACTTTGCCCGAAGACAAAGTGCATGAAAGCTGCTGGCAGTACGAAGAAGAAATCAATAACGTCGGCGGCATCGACATTCAGATTCTGGGCATCGGTCGGACTGGGCACATCGGTTTCAACGAGCCTGGTTCGGGTCGCAACAGCCGCACTCGACTGATTACGCTTGATCAACTTACACGTCGCGATGCGGCGAGCGATTTTTTCAGCGAAGAAAATGTTCCCAGCCGCGCCATCACCATGGGTGTTGGCACGATCCTCGAAGCAAAGCAAATCTACTTGCTGGCCTTCGGCGAAGGCAAAGCAAAGGTCATTCAAAAGGCGGTCGAAGAAGATATCTCGACCATTGTCGCTGCCAGTTTTTTACAAGAGCATCGCAACGCACGCATTATCCTCGACGCGGCGGCCTCCGAGCATCTCACCCGTGCAAGTTCTCCTTGGCTGTTTGGCGAAATCGCCTGGGACGACACGATCATTCGCAAGGCAGTCCTCTGGCTCGCGCAAAAACTAGGGAAAGCGATTCTCAAACTCACCGAAGCAGACTACAACGAAGAAGGCCTGCAAGACTTAGTCGCCAACCATGGTCCTGCTTACGAAATCAATCTGCGTGTTTTCCGTCACCTACAAGGCACCCTTACGGGGTGGCCGGCTGGCAAACCGAGGCAAGCGAAACTGCCTGGCGATCGTGACCAACTCGGTGACGAGATCTTTCCAAAGCGAATCCTCATTTTCTCGCCGCACCCCGACGACGATGTCATCTCGATGGGCGGCACGCTAATCCGTCTTGCCGACCAAGGTCACGAAGTGCATGTCGCTTACCAAACCTCAGGCAATATCGCCGTCTTCGACGACGATGTCATCAGCTTTTCGGAGTTCGCCAACGAATACAACCATCAATTCGGACTCGATACAAGCAAGAGCACACAACAACAAGGCGAAATCGTCGAGTTCCTGCAGAACAAAGTTGCTGGCCAGGTCGACAGCGAAGCCGTCGCACAGATTAAAGGAATGATCCGCCGCATCGAAGCTCGCGCCGCAACGCGCAGCTGTGGCATCCCCGCCGATCGTTTGCACTTTATGGGCATGCCATTCTACGAGACGGGTCGCATTCGTAAAAAGCCACTTGGCGACGAGGACATCCAAATCACGATCGACCTATTGAATTCGATCCAGCCTCACCAAGTGTATGCCGCTGGCGACCTTTCTGACCCGCACGGCACACACCGCACTTGCCTGAGCGCTATCCTGCAAGCTTGCGATCGCCTCAAGGGCGAAGACTGGTATCAGCAGTGTGTCGTCTGGCTCTACCGTGGTGCCTGGCAGGAGTGGAGCCCGTACCAGATCGAAATGGCTGTGCCGCTCAGCCCGCGCGAGCTACTTCGCAAACGGACCGCCATCTTCAAGCACGAGTCACAAAAAGACCGCGCTTTGTTCCCCGGCCCCGACCCACGCGAATTCTGGCAACGCGCCGAAGACCGCAACACGGCGACGGCCGAGGTGTACGACAAGCTTGGTCTCGCCGAGTATGAAGGCATCGAAGCGTTCGTGAAATGGGATGGCGACGCGAGCAGCGTGTGAAGCGATCGGTTCGCATCCGCGCATTCGCTGTTTGCATTCAATCGCCAATTCCTCAAAGATGATCACTCCCGACAACCGGGTGGCGAGCGATGCGATTCATCATCGTTCACAGAACGACGAACACACGGAGTGATACATGACCCAGCAATCCATTGAACAATTCGGCGTTTGCTCCTGGTCCATGCGGCCGGAGAGCCCGCAGCAAATGGTGGACATTCTCGCTGAACTTGGCTTGAAGAAACTGCAAC
>JAJDEE010000470.1 GCA_029259975.1 Planctomycetota bacterium | reverse complement strand
TCGGCGATGGCCCGCGAGGTGCTCCAAGAAATGCTCAAGCTCGACCCGACCGACCCGCTCGGCATCGCTAGCTGGCTCGACGAGATGGCCACCGCCGGCAAGACGGTGATCGACGTAGGCTCGTTGTTCAAGTAATTCCATTCAATTCGCAGAAAAACTTCTATGTCCACGGTCGCGATCCTTTCGGTGATGGGTCGGTTACACATCACTCAATATCGGAAGAACGCGATCTTTTTTCACTGCCTAAATCGATATCACCGCTCGTGCTAGCTGCGAAAGTCGAACTAAGCAATTACGGCCGGCGAACAACAACAAGGCCGTACCAATTGAAGTTTGGTTGCAATTAATAAGCCACGCCAATAGCGGAAAGCAACGAGGATCGACACTAAAGCAGAGCGTCCAGCTCGTCAACGAGCGATTCAAAACGGTCGAGGGCGGTTTCTACAGGCTCGGGCTTAGCCATGTCGACGCCAGCGTCGCGCAGTAAATCAAGCGGATATTTCGAGCAGCCACCTTTGAGGAACGACAGATAATCTGATAGTTCGCGTTGCCCGCCATTCAAGACTCTCTCACTTAGTGCGATCGCCGCCGATAGTCCGGTCGCATATTTGTAGACGTAAAAGGCTCGATAAAAATGTGGGATACGCAAGCATTCGAGTTTCAGTTGCTCGTCGATCACAAAGTCGGGGCCGAAATAGGCTTGTAACAGCTTTTTATATTCGCTCTTGAAACAATCGACAGTTAGCGGCTCGCCCGATTCGGCCAACTCGTGAACGACTTTTTCAAACTCAGCAAACATCGTTTGCCGAATGATCGTGCCGCGAATTGCGTCGATATCGCGGTTAACGAGATACGCGCGCTCTTCGTCGGTCTTAGCCTGTCGCATCAAGTGGCGGCTTAGCAGTTGCTCGTTAAACGTGCTAGCGACTTCCGCGACGAAGATCACGTAATCATAATATTGATACGGCTGGCTTTTGGCTGAGTAAAAGCTGTGCATCGAGTGTCCTGCCTCGTGCGTGAGCGTAAAGACATGGTCGAGCACTGTTGGTTGGTAGTTCATCAAAATGTACGGCGCGCCATCAAACGTACCGCAACTAAACGCGCCGCTCTGCTTGCCCCGGTTCGAATAGCGATCGCACCAACGCTCGTCGGTCAGCCCAGCACGCAAAACGGTGCAGTACTCATTGCCCAACGGTTCGAGCGAATCGAGAACGGTTTTGATCGCTTGTTTCCAAGTCCGCTTTTGATCCAAGTCGCTCAGAATCGGTACGTAAGTGTCGTAGTGATGAATCTCTTTCAGTCGCATCTTCCGTCGGCGCAGATCGAGATAGCGACCGATTACCGGTTGCCGCTTGCGCACAGCAGAGATGAGATTATCGTACAGGCTTAGCGGCACATTGTCGGCAAATAAGGCTTTTTGGAGGGCGCTATCGTAGCCGCGTGCCTTGGCGTAATAGACATCGCGCTCGACCGATCCTCTGAGCGTTGCAGCGAGCGCATTTTCATGCGATTCATAAACGCCATGATACTGGTGGAACGCCGCCTTACGCACTGCACGTTTTGACGAGTGCAACAAAGCCGAAAACGAGGAGTGCGACAACTCGATCGTTTCGCCTTTTTCGTTCTTAATCATGCCGAACTTGAAGTCGGCATCTGTCAATTGGCTAAACGTATGATGCGATGTGTCCGACATTTGACTTTGCATCGCTATCAGCCGTTCTTCTGCATCGCCAAGCGTGTGCGGCTTGTAGCGCACCAAGCGGTCGAGCATCAGTTGGTACGGCTTGAGTTCTTTCGCAGCAAGAAACTTTTTGAATTTGGTAGTCGGAATCGCCAATATCTCAGGCCGAATAAAGCTTGCTGCCTGGCTTGCTTCGCTAGCGACGTGCTGGTAGCGGCCCATCATCCGTTGATACTCACCCTCGGCAGTATCTTCCGTCGTTTTTAAAAATGCGTAGGTGCCTAGTTGCTCGGCGAGACGATCAAATTTGCTGTCGAATTTCAGGCAAGCCGCCAGCTGAGCCGCGCTCTTGCTCAGCGTGCCTTGAAATTTGGCGTAGCCTTTAATCTGCTTCTCCCATTTGGCAAAGGCGGTTTCCCACGCCTTGTCGTTGGGGTACAGGCTGCTCAAATCCCAAGTGTCGGCCGCTTTGACTTTACTGCGCGGCGGGAGAGTTTTTTGTTTGGTTTTTTTGATGGTGCTTGCCATGATGACTCAGGGATTCGTTCCACGAGGTTAGTCTTGCCCATTTGAATGTCCAATATTGGACATGCTTTCTACCACCGCCAAACCGTCGTGCCCCACGTCAATCCGGCGCCAAAGCCCGACATCAGCAAGTGTTGACCTCGCAGGATCTTGCCTGCCCGAAAGGTTTCGTCTAGGGCGATTGGTACGCTGCCTGCGGAGGTGTTGCCGTAACGATCGAGGTGCATGACGACTTTTTCACTGTCGATGCCAAGCGAGTCGGCAGCCGCGTCGAGGATCCGCACGTTCGCTTGATGCAGCAGCCACCAATCGATATCGGTAAGTGATAGTTTGGCCGCATCGACGGCATTGCGCGAAACTTCTTCAATCAACCGCACTGCCCACTTGAACACGGCCCGACCGTCCATTTGCATGAAACAATTATCGGGATCAAAGGGGCGCTCGACTCCACCTGCCGGGCGACCGAGTAAATCGGTTCCCGACCCGTCTGAACCGAGCGTGTAGGCAAGGGCACCTTGCTCGGGGCTGCCAGGAGCCAAGATTACGGCGCCGGCGCCGTCGCCAAAAAGCGGATAGATATTTTTGTTATTCGGGTCGATTACGCGCGAGTTTGTGTCGGCACCAATGACAAGCACTCGTTTGCAACCACCCGTCGCGATGAATTGCATGCCGGTCGTCAATGCGTACATAAACCCCGAGCAGGCCGCGACCAAGTCCATCGCCCCGCATTGCAAACCTAATCGGTCTTGCACAGCGGTTGCTGTAGCAGGCATGAGGCGATCGGGCGTAAATGTGCCCAGCAGTAGTAGATCGATGTCTGCGGGCACGACGCCGGCGGCATCCATGGCGCGCTCGGCAGCGGTAACGGACATGTGGCTGGTGTTCATCCCTGGTGGAGCGTGTCGGCGCTCTCGAATGCCGGTACGTTTGACGATCCAATCCGCGTCGCAACCGAGCGAAGCTAAGTCGTCGTTCGTCACAACGTTGTCTGGGACAAAACTACCTGTGCCAACAATTTGCACACCCATCAACTTACACATCGGCGATCGGTACGACGACGCACTGGAATCGCTCATGGTAGGTATTCTTGTGATCAGAAGGGGAAGTTAGGATGGCTGGCAAAGGTCTTATCAGGTTACGCCTTGCTAAAGACTCTCGCAAGGCTCAATAACAAACCATTGGCGAACCACAACTGTTAGGGAGCAGGGCGGGAGTAGGAGCAGAAATGACCAATGTCCAAATCCCAATGACCGGTGCTATGATTTACAGTTGGTCATTGGGGCTTAATCATTGGTCATTCGTTTCAGGCTGCGGCTCGCCGCCGACTATACAGCACTGTATTGCCCTCTTTGCCAACCGGGTGAATCGCGCCCGTTTCGCGCAGGCAGTACGCCATCCGTTGGGCAATGTGCCGGCGTACCTCTAAACCTTCGGCAAGGTGCCCAGTGTGAAAGTTCGTCGGCAATCCGCGCGGCAACATTTTGCGCAGATCTGCCAAGGTGCGAAACCGGAAAGTTTCGACGATCTCAACTAACCGCTGATCCTCGACCTGGAAGTCATTTGCCCGTCGTCGCCGCCGCCGCCCATGCCCTGGATAGCGCAGCTCTTCGACTTCGACCAAAGCAACTTCTAACAGCAAGCGTCGGTGCGGGAAGACTCGCGTAAAGTAAACCAACTCGTCGAACAGGTCGAGCAGCTGTCCCCGCTTGGGGCTGCGCCGACGATCGACAACTTTGCCGCCACGCTTGTCGAATTTTACGAGATGTTTGAGTGCTACGATGGGTTTGACGACCGTGACGCGATGATTTTCTAGCAGCACTGCAATCTTGTCGCGAATCGCGGCGAGCGAGCCATGTTGGATCTCGATCAATCGTCCGCCGCGAATCGCGTCGATACGATAGCCTTCGAGCGCGACTTCGATTTGACTCTCGTCGCGGGCGTAATGCTGTTTCAACTGGCGATGTAGCGAGGTTTCCATATCATTCGATACCGAAGTCTTTTACCGTAAACAAGGTTGTCAACTCATAGCCGCGCTCGGCAAATGCTTCGCGGCCACCTTCAAGGCGGTCAATAATTGCTAAGACGCGTTCGACTTTCAGTCCAACCGCTTCGCAGCGTTCGATCGCCAGCAGCGACGAGCCGCCCGTTGTGACGACATCTTCGACGATCACCACTTTTTCGCCTTCTTGGTACGGCCCTTCAACAAACTTGCCGGTGCCATGTGCTTTGGCCTCTTTGCGAACGATAATGCCACGCATCGCGATATTTTGTGTGCCAGCCAACGTAAGGATCGCGGCAGTAATCGGATCGGCGCCGATCGCCATTCCACCGATCAATGACGGCATGTTGCTCGCAAGGAGTTCAAGCATCCCGGCACCGATGAGCTGCGCACCGCGCGCGTCGAGCGTCACTTTGCGGCAATCGAGATAGAAACTCGCTTTCTTTCCCGACGCGAGCGTAAAGTCGCCGAACTGCAAGGCTTGTTCGCGAATCAATTCCTGGAGTGCTCGTCGATCGTACATCGTGGTACCTCTTTGTCTATGCGGGCAAGGTTCATTTAACCCAGCAATGTACCACGAACATCCAACGAGCTTAAGTGTGTCATCCGTCTAGCGGCGAATCACGACTTTGGATCCTAACGACAGAATGTCAAACACATCTGCAGCGTCTACCGGCCTCATGCGCAACACGCGGCCCTTAGGCTCGGTGAGCGGATTGGTTGTCACCGCTCCTCGCAAAATGGCCACCTGAGAGGCTGCTCCGTTCGTACTGGAAAGCATCAAGCTACGCTCCTCGGTCGGCGTCGTCGGTCCTGCGCCTGGCAAGTGCGCATTGGCCGGCGTCAGCAGCTTTTGGTTGACCTCCCAGTACCCCTCTTCGACCGTGACGCTGGGGTCGATATCAAGCGAGAAACGCCCCGCGTAGCGACGATCGAGCATCAGCGTCATTTTCCGCTGGCTGATATCAATCAAAGCCGAGAAGGGACCACGAATGACTTTCAGTTCTTGGCCCGGTTGTAGCTGGTCGGCACTGGTGATGCCATTAATCTTGGTCAGCAACTGCCAGGGGATTTCGTACTTTTTAGCGATTGTTTCGATACGTTCGCCAGCTTGGACCATGTAGGGTGGTTCGAGTCTATGCTCGGTCGAATAGATTACGCTGCCAGCTAATTGACTCAACAACGAGTTCACCTCGCTAGCTTCACTCGGGGAGAGCGACGGATCGCCATACCAGTCGGATAGCAACAACAACGCTTGCGACAACTCGCCCCGATCAAGGGCCGCTTGCACCGCCAAACGTGTCGCAGAGAACAGCGACGACTGTGCTTGTGTTTCAGATACTGTCGTCGCTTGCGATTTCGCCGACATCACACCGGCAACCGCCTCTTCAACGGCATTTTCCGAAGGGGCTGTCGACGGAGCAGGTGGCAACGTTGGCATCGGCGGTAAGTCAGGAAGTGTCGAAGCCGTTATAGCAGAACTGGTTGCCCCGTTACTTGCTGTTTCAAACGAAGGTGCTACGGCGACTGCGGTTGTAGACGTATTGATTGCTGGAGGAGTCGTTGGACTAAAGGCCGGGGCCACACTACCCGCTGCAGGTGCCGTAGTAAATTCCGGGATTGCTACGGGATCGCTGCCTCCCATATCAACTTGAAGTGTGGTTTCTGCCGACCAATCCTCAACGCCTTCTGGCAGTGGCGGCTCGGTCTCGTTGATTTTAAGGTATAGAAAAACACCCACTAAAGCCAACACGGTAATCGCGGCAAGAGGTCGGATCGAACTCACGGCTCGCTCTCCCTATTATAGTAACTCTACATAAAGAATCGAAAACTACTGACCGGGATAATAGGCAAACATTCCTGGTCAAGCTACACCAATGCTGACGAGATATATGATTGCTGTCACAACGAGTGAAAGTTGTGCTAGCACCACTGCTTTGAACATCTTGCCTTATGCCTTGGCGGCGATCAATGCTCGGTAGACTGAGGTATGGGTTTTTGTTTTTGGCGGTTTCTTTTTTGGTTTTGGGTGGTCTCTGGATGCTTTGATCCAGCGGTCGGACCATTGCT
>JAJDEE010000469.1 GCA_029259975.1 Planctomycetota bacterium | reverse complement strand
GAGGCGTCGAGCACATGCACAACGCAGCGGTCGTAGCAAGGCGCGATTTTTACGGCCGTGTGTTTGGCGCTAGTGGTGGCACCACCAATCAGCAGCGGTTTGTCGATTTTGAGGCGTTTCATCTCGCGCGCAACATTGACCATCTCGTCGAGACTCGGCGTAATCAATCCCGACAGGCCAATCACGTCGACGTTCTCGGCAACGGCAGTCTCTAAAATTTGCTCGCACGAAACCATCACCCCCAAGTCGACCACTTCAAAGCTGTTGCAGCCCAGCACCACGCCAACGATGTTCTTGCCGATGTCGTGGACATCGCCTTTGACGGTTGCCATGAGTACTTTGGCGCGGGCTTGCCCTACGGTGCCGGCGACAACTTTTTCGGCTTCCATAAACGGTTCGAGGTAGGCGACCGACTTTTTCATCACGCGAGCCGACTTGACCACCTGCGGCAAAAACATCTTGCCCGCGCCGAACAGGTCGCCAACGATGCTCATGCCCGACATGAGCGGGCCTTCGATAATTTGCAGGCTCGTGTCGTATTTCTGGCGAGCTTCTTCGGTATCCTCATCGATGTGTTTGACGATGCCTTTGAGCAGAGCGTGTTGAAGACGCTCTTCGACAGTACCTGCTCTCCACTCGGCGTCCGTTGTAGCAGAAGCACCGGTGGATTTTGCTTTTACGGTTTCGGCGAAGTCAACCAGGCGTTCAGTCGCGTCGGGGCGACGGTTCAAGAGCACATCTTCGACCAGCTCTTTGAGTTTAGGCTCGATGTTTTCGTAGACTTCGAGCTGGCCGGCGTTAACGATGCCCATGTCGAGACCTGCTTGCACGGCATGATACAAAAATGCCGAGTGCATCGCTTCGCGAACGGTGTTATTGCCACGAAACGAAAACGAAATGTTCGACACCCCGCCCGACACATGCACGTCGGGACAGGTTGCCTTGATCTTTCGCGTAGCCTCGATAAAGTCGACTGCGTAGTTGTTATGCTCGTCGATGCCGGTTGCGACGGTGAGAATGTTGGGGTCGAAAATGATGTCTTCTGCTGGAAAATTAGCTGCCTCGGTCAACAGCTTGTACGCGCGCTGGCAGATACGTACTTTTTCGTTCTCGGTCGCGGCTTGTCCTTCTTCGTCAAAAGCCATCACGACTGCTGCCGCGCCGTACTGGCGGCAGAGTTTGGCGCGTCGGAGGAATTCTTCTTCGCCGTCTTTCAGGCTGATCGAGTTGACGATTGGCTTGCCTTGAATTGCCTGCAGACCGGTCTCGAGGACCGACCACTTGCTGCTGTCGACCATCACAGGCACTGCGGCGATGTCGGTCTCGCCGGCAATTAGTCGCAGATACTTGGTCATCATCGCTTCGCTGTCGAGCAGGCCTTCGTCCATATTGATGTCGATGATGTTCGCACCGCCTTCGACTTGGCTGCGGGCGATTTCGATCGCTTCTTCAAAATTTTCTTCCTTGATCAGACGAGCAAACTTACGAGAACCGGTCACATTGTTGCGTTCGCCGATCATCAGAAAATTGCTTTCGGGGCGCAGTTCCATCGGTCGAGTGCCACTCAGACGTAGGCGAGGGGAAATCGTCGGGCGTGTGTGTGGGCGAACCGATTTCATGCGTTCGGCCATCGCCTCGATATGTTCGGGGCCGGTGCCGCAACATCCACCGACGATATTTAGCCAACCGTTCTCGGCAAATTCGCCAACCAGTTTGGCCATCCCCGCCGGGTCGAGATCGTATTCGCCCATCTCGTTGGGCAGTCCTGCGTTGGGGTGACAACTGATGTAACAATCGGCCACCTGCTGCAACGTTTGCATGTGTGGCCGCATCAACTCGGGACCGAGCGCACAATTCATGCCGACCGAGAGCAGCGGAAAGTGCGCGATCGCATTCCAAAACGCCTCGACCTCTTGCCCCGAAACGAATGTCGCCCCGCCCTTGTCGAACGTGGCCGAAACCATCACCGGCACATGCCGTCCAGACTCGTCGAAATACTTTTGGATCGCGAACAAGCAGGCTTTGAGGTTGAGTGTGTCGATAACCGTTTCGGATAGCAAAATATCAACGCCTGCTTCGACCAGCGCCTTGACCTGTGCGTAGTACGAATCGGCCATCTCGTGGAATGTGACGGCGCGGTAGCTGGCATCTTCGACCGAGGTGCTGATCGCTGTCTGCTTGGTTGTCGGACCAATCGAACCCGCCACGAACCGTGGTTGGGATGGGGTTATTTCAGCGTACTCGTCGCAAGCCCGTCGCGCACACGCAACAGCCGCCGTGTTGAGTTCTGGGATAAGATCGTTCGGCAGGTCGAATTCGTCCATCCCGACAGGGCTGGCGCCAAAAGTGTTGCTAGTGACGATATCTGCGCCCGCCGCCAGATAGCGGGCATGAATTGCCGTAATCTCATCAGGCCTCGTCAGGCACAAGATATCGGCAAAGTTTTTCAGGTCCTTGGAGTGCCCCGCGTATCGCTCGCCGCGCACGCCCGCTTCGTCAAGCCCTAGCGCCTGGATCTGCGTC
>JAJDEE010000468.1 GCA_029259975.1 Planctomycetota bacterium | reverse complement strand
ACTCGAAGCCCACGGCTCACGCGATACGGTATTGCCGTGCGGCCGATTACCAAGTGGGCCATCGATACCGCTGGCAGATACGCGTCGGGGAGGCTGAGCGGGCGTCGGTGTCGTCGCATTGGGGTCTTGGCCGCGGATAACTCCGGCGAAGGCGGGTTGCACCGATCGTGTGGCAGACCCTTCGTGCGAAGCAACAAGCACTGCACTCGTATTCGCGTTGCTCGCCAGTTGCAGCGGCGGTCGGCCTTGCACAACCCAGTTTTGCCACGTGTTTTGCAGACTTAACAAATCGCGATAACCATAACGCTCGCGGATTGCGCTGACCCAATCTCCGGCTGATAAACCGTCCTCGAGAAACGCCATGAATTCGCGCTTGCCCCGTTGGTCAATCAAAAACCGTGAGAGTGAATGCCCCTGGGCATAGAGTGGCAACACGTCTTGGGGGTATTCCTTCATCGCAAACATATTGCTAAACGGAATTCCTCGTCGGGTTTGCAAAAACTCGAGGAGCATCTGCTCTTGCTTGGCAATTTCGCTACGATGTTCGACCGTAGTGCAGGCCCCTTCGTCAGCCCAGCGCGGAATCGGTTGACGAAAGTGGCTGGCGAAGATAGTGTGCGTGACTTCGTGCGGCACGACCGAGTCGAGAATTCGCTCGCGTGAACCTTGGATATCCATCCGCCAACCAAAGACTTGGCCCTGATCAAACACAAAACTCGTCGCGCCGCCCGCGCCGAGATTCGGCGAGACGCGTGCTTTGATCGGACAAGGCTTCGACCAATTCGGCAGCGGTTTGCCTAACCACTCTTGGGCCAGTTGGCTACGATACTGCTCGGCTGCGTCGCCAATTTCTTTAGCGAGCTGCGGCGTCGGCGCGTCGACCGTAAAATTCGCCGTTCGATAGCCGGCCGCCTGCGTTGGCAAATTTTGAACGATCGCCAGACTAGATGCGAAGAAACCAACCGCCACGATTTTTGAAACGGTGGTGCTAACGATGCGAGCTTCCATGCTCATACCTCTCACGGGTTATTGGACGAATCCCTGTCCTCACGCGCGCCGGGCGGGACCGGCACACGTACTGCGTATCAGTATTACCTCAGCAAATCGCAGGCCAACATTGGCTGAAACGAAACTTGCTAGGCAAACATCATCCACAGCGAGCCGACTCGTCCTCGAGTCGCTTTGCTCTGTGCGAATTGATTTGCAAAATTTACCATCAAGCGCGCAGATTTACCTACCCCGATTCCAAAAGAAAACCCATAGCGTTGCTAGCACTGCCGCTACTTCTTGAATTTATCGAGCAGCCGTCCCGGCGATCCCATCGCGTTGTAACCGCCGTCGAGATGCAGAATCTCGCCAGTAATACCAGACGACTGAGACGAAAGCAAAAAGCTGCCGCTGCTGCCTGCTTCGTCGTGGGTAATGTTGCGTCCCAGCGGAGCCATGCCCTCGTACAGGCCAAGCATCTC
The DNA here is from genome assembly GCA_029259975.1 of Planctomycetota bacterium. Classification (GTDB taxonomy): domain Bacteria; phylum Planctomycetota; class Planctomycetia; order Pirellulales; family Lacipirellulaceae; genus Bythopirellula. The sequence goes on along the minus strand of JAJDEE010000468.1, from coordinate 1,247 downwards.
GTCAACACCCGCGCCGCGTCCAGAGATTGTTTGCAGCGGCCCAGCGCTAAGTGCATTCACCCGAATACCGCGGGGGCCAAGATCGAAAGCAAGATATTTGACGATCGAATCGAGTGCCGCTTTGCAAACGCCCATCACGTTGTAACCGGGTACCGCCTTTTCGCCGCCAAAGTAGGTCAGCGTCAAAATGCTAGCGCCGTCGTTCAACACATCTTGCGCTGCGTTTGCTAGCGCTAATAAGCTATAAGCGCTGATTTCCATAGCCAGCTTAAACCCATCGCGACTGGTGGCGATCGTGTCGCCTTTCAAGTCGGTTGGCAAGGCGAAGGCGATCGAGTGCAGCAAGAAGTCGATCTTCCCCAGTTCGTTGCGACAGCAATCCATGACAACGCCGATGTGTTCGTCGTTGGTAACATCCATCGGCTGCAAGAATTTTACCCGCGGGTTTCCCTCCGTCAGCTTGGTGATACGCCCGAGATTCTTTTTTCGCGCATCGTCTGGCTTGTCGGGCATGTACGAAAAACCGCATTCCCCGCCTTCGCTCATAATCTGGTCGGCAATTGCCCAGGCGATCGACTGCTTGTTGAAGACCCCCGTAATGAGTCCCTTTTTCCCGTCGTAAATTCCCATCAAACACTCCCAAAGTCGTTAGTTTGCTTCCTGCCAATAAATCTGCCAGCGGATCGCCCAGCAACCATGTTCGCTATCAGAGTCTCGCAAGTTACACCGACCGCCGCCACTCCGAAAGGGGCAAGCGCCGACATCGCAACTAGTCCCCAGGAGAGCGGATAAAGCCGACTAAACCGCCAAGAATGTCATCTAAATGATTTATTAACTACAATAAGTTGACATACTGACTGCAATTCCATATAGTTAGTGGTGCTCTATATGATTACTATTCATATTTTATGACTTCAGAATACTGAAGTGCAATCAAATCGATGACGTTAGGCGGCGCAATCATGTCAATATCGACACAATGGCAAGACTTTGCTCAACTGCTGCTCTCGCGGGTTGGCGACTGCGACGGGGTAGCATCCTTTCTCGATCAAGTTCTCCCCAAGGCATTAGATACCATGCCTGCCGACGCTTCGGCTGTGATTCGTTCTTCCCCGCCCGACTGGGTCGTCGTGGCCAGCGCAGGAATCTCGCCGAGCCGTGTCCCCACTGACATGGCTGCCGAAGCGATCGATTCCGATCGTTTGGTCCAGCAAGAGGGTTGGGTTGCCATGCCGCTAGCTGAAAAG
>JAJDEE010000467.1 GCA_029259975.1 Planctomycetota bacterium | reverse complement strand
CAGGCTGTAGCCGAATTTCAATTGGCATCGCGAGAAGAACTCGAAATTCAGTCGTTGCACAACGGCCTCGGCCGCGATGAACAAGCATGGGGACTTGCCCTGCGAGCAGTCACTGCGAGAAAGCAGGTTGCCCGCAACGCTGTCAGGGTGACGCAGCTCTGTTTGCAAGAAGAACTGGGGCTTCCTGAAAACAATTTGCCTTTGCCAAACGATCTACCCCACTGCGGTGCCTATGAGACCAAGTTCGAGCGAATTTTCCGCGGACGAACTTCGCGTGAAGCGAAGCAACTGGGCCAACTCCTGCCGCTACTCCACAACGAACTCACCCAACGATCGACCGACTCTACTGCAGCTCTGCAGTGGCTCAACTATGTGCGAGGCCAAATAAGCACGCAGAGCGATACCACGCAGCTACTAAAAGCCTATGAGCGCATGGCCTTGCTTCGACAAACGTTTGTTACAACAGCTTACCGATATAATGCGAACATTGCCCGTTACACCGAATTGGCCGTGCCGCAAGAGATTGCTGCCGGCCGTCTTGTGGCGATGTTGATTCAGACGAACGCCAGCCAGGGCGCTGAGTGGCAACGTGAGGCTAAACGTGGTGCTATCCGACGAGCCACTGTAGAAGAAGCAGTGCCTCAGAGCGACGCCGATCGCGGCAAGCTTCGAACTTTTGCCGAAAAGAATGACGAGCGATCGATATTAGTGTCGCCGTGAGGTCCGGCAGCTGGCAGGACGATTCGGAAAAATCTTCGCAGCCGTATTGCAGCGGTAGGCTGGCTCGTAGCTCTAATGCGAGACCGACGGTAGAATAGCCGAAGAACCATTCATTATGATACTGCCGCCTAGGTGTTATGTCTGCCATTGATCAATCGTCTAAAAATCAGATGATCGCTAAGCCCTTTTTCATCGGCTCGTTAAAAATCGATCCGCCGATCCTGCAGGCGCCGATGGCGGGGTTTACTAATTACGCCTTTCGCCAGATTGTGCGCGAGTTTGGTGGAGTGGGGTTACTGGCAACCGAAATGGTCAACGCTCGGGGGTTTGTTTGGCTCGATGAAAACGAAGCGGAGCACCCCGACCGACTGTGGGGTGTGCAGGAGGAACCTCGTCCACTCGCGGTGCAGATTTGGGACAACCAACCCGAAACGATGGCCAAGGTTGGCGCTCGGCTTGCTCACGACTATCGAGTGAGCGTCGTCGACATCAATTTTGGCTGCCCAGTTCGGCAGGTGACGACGAAGGCCCACAGTGGTTCGTACTTATTGAGCCAGCCTGAGCGAATGGGCCAAATTATCGAGCAAGTCGTGACAGCATGTGCCCCAACGCCCGTGACTGCCAAGATTCGGCTCGGCTGCACTCGCGATCAAATCAACGCCATCGACATTGCCCAAGTCGTCGAAGGAGCCGGCGCCGCGGCGCTGACCGTCCACGGTCGAACTGCTGCCGATATGTTTGGTGGCAGCGCCGACTGGGAACAAATTTCGGCAATCAAACCGTACCTGAAGCGCATCCCGCTCATCGGCAACGGCGATCTCGACACAGCAGAGCGAGTCGTCGATGCTTTCCAACGCTATGCCATCGATGGCGTAATGATCGCTCGTGCGTCGCTCAACAAACCCTGGCTATTCGCCCAGGCCACCGCCGCGATCCGCGGCGAACCCATTCCGCCTGACCCGAGTTTGGAAGAAGAGCGCCGACTGCTGCTTCATCATTTCGATTTAGTCCGAAAACGTTTTGGTGACAAGAAAGCCGCAGTGCTAATGCGAAAGTACGCCTGCTGCTATGCACAAGGCCGGCCAGGTGCCAGAGAATTTCGCAAGCACGTAGCAACGATCGAATCTGCCGAGCAATTTCACTCGGTGGTCAAGCAATTTTTCCCGAGCACGAATGCCGTTTCGTGACAGCCTCGTTTGCCACGATTACTTGGTCGGCCTCATTTCGCCTGATCGCAACCGACCAACGTAATCGCGGGCACGCTTGCTAACGATACCCGACAGCAAGATCATGCCCAAGATGTTGGGGAAACCCATACTGAACAGCATCATGTCGGAGAAGGCGATCACCGATTCGAGCGAGACAATCGGACCGATGACCACGAAAAACACAAAGACTATGCGATAGGGCTTGATGCCTCGTTCGCCGAACAAGTATTCAATTGCCCGTTCGCCGTAGTAGCTCCAGGAAATCATCGTCGAATAGGCGAAAACTACCACGGCGATGCAGAGCAGCTTGGGAGCCCAGTCTCCGAGCGTTGAAAATGCTGCTGCTGTCAACTCAACGCCTTTATCGGAAACATCATTGGCGAAAGGCAAGCCTGTGGCAGGATCGAGATTCGATTTTGTAATTAAGATAGTCAGGGCCGTCATCGTGCAGACGACGATCGTATCGATGAAGGGACCGATCATCGCCACGATACCTTCGCGAACCGGCTCATCGGTTTTGGCTGCGGCATGTGCGATGGCAGCAGAGCCAAGCCCCGCTTCGTTGGAAAATGCAGCACGTCTCGTGCCCTGGAGAATAGCAACACCCAACAGTCCACCAAAACCGGCTTCGTGCGAAAATGCTTGGGTGACGATGCTCGTCAGCATTGTCCACACTTCATCATAGTTTGCGAAAAGAATCGTCAGGCAAATTAGACAATAAAATGCGCACATGGCAGGAACCAGCTTGCTGGTTACTTCGCCAATACGCCGAATTCCGCCGATGATGACCATGCCCACCAGGAACGCCATGATAACACCGACCAACCAAGCCTTGTCGCCGGGGACGTCGAATTGGTCAGACATAATCTTGAATGTCTGGTTCCCTTGAAACATGTTGCCACCACCAAATGCCGCGAAAACAGTGAAGATAGCGAAAGCAACGCCGAGGACTTTGCCGAGTGGTGCTAGTGCTGGGTACCGATCTTTAATGCCCTCCTCTAGATATACCATCGGGCCACCTAGCACGCTGCCGTCAGGTTTGACGCGCCGGTAATACTGGGCCAGCGTACAGCTAGAGAATTTCATACTCATACCCAAAAATGCCGCCATCCACATCCAAAAGATTGCCCCTGGCCCACCCATAGCAATTGCGACGGCGACGCCGGCAATGTTACCTAGCCCAACCGTGGCCGATAACGCAGAGGTTAGCGCCTGAAAGTGCGTCACCTCGCCCTCGTCTTCGGGGCGATCGAAACAACCTCGGATCACGTTGATGGAATGACGAAACAAACGAACATTGATGAATCCAAACCGCAAAGTAAAAAAGAAGCCGCCAAAAATTAGGACCAGCAACACGATAGGAAAATTCACGCCATAGCCCACCGGGACAGCGTAAAACAGCACCGCAAGTAAATATTCAACGACCGTACCAAAGGCGAGATTCACTGCCCCCTGCCACTTGTCGGCTTTGGAACTCTCTGTGTCATCCCAAATCTTTGACCACTTGTCGCCAAACGTAGGCTCCTCGGATTTCTCTTCGACGACAACAACAGCTTGCTCAGAGGTCTCTTCCAGAGCAGAAGTTAATGATGCCGGTGCCCACGCCAAGAACAGTAGAGCGATCCATTTCCAATTTCTGGCGGCTAATATGGGCATCAATGAGATCTCCTGAGACGGCTAAGAACAGAAAACTGGGCGACCGCCTACAAGCAGCCCTGCAAGTTTAAGCGACCGATTGCTAGAAATGTTACCTGGATTTGCAAATAACGTGTTCCTCTGGGCGGTATTTGTAGTCCATAAATCCTTTTGAGTAAATACTTTACGTCTGCCACAATAGTTGTATTTAATTTTCAAACCGGTAGTTGTTTTTAATCGCGAAGTTGTTACTATTACTGTTGTTAGACCATTTATTTATCGACGCCAATCTCTAATGATACCAGCAAATCGCCCAACTCACGTCCCAGAATCGCTCACAGATCGGTCTGTGGTCGATTTTTTACGTCTCGAAGGGGCCAGCTCAATCAGCGATTTGGTCGACTTTGCTGGGGTGACCGCGACCGCAATCCGACAGCGTCTAATCCGGCTGATGGAACAAGGCTTAGTCGTCCGACAGGCCGAAGCTGTGGGGCGTGGCCGTCCAACTCACCGCTATTCGCTGACAGCAGCCGGGGTACAGCTTGGCGGCACGAATTACGAAGACCTAGTTAGTGTGCTTTGGACTGAAATCCGAGCCGTCGAAGATCCTGACGTGCGGCATGGGCTGTTGAAACGAATCGTGGGCCGTTTGGCTGAAGTCTACAAAAACCAGGTTGTCGGCACCAAACTACGCGAGAGGATGGAGTCTTTGGTAGGACTAATGCAAGAGCGGGATGTGCCCTTCGCAGTAAATATCGAACAAGATGGCTTGCCGATTTTGACCGCGTTGGCTTGTCCCTATCCCGATTTGGCAGAGGTTGACCGTAGCGTTTGTTCGATGGAAAAGATGCTGTTTTCCGAGATTTTAGGAGAGCGAGTTCGACTGAGTGGCTGTCGGCTCGATGGTGATAATTGCTGCTCGTTTGAGGCAAGTGCTTCCTCAGCGTCAGTGATATAACGCGGCCCTGTTCACCCCTCAAAAGGCATGTTAGGCTAGCTGGATTCGGACGATTTGAACCTGGGAAACAAGCCCTTTTAGGCCAAACACCGCTAGCACAACACAGGATGCGATTATGACTCAACCATGGATTGAAGGACGATTTGAAGAGAACGTCATTACCACGACGGTCGAGCAAGCGATTAACTGGGCGCGACAGTCGAGCATTTGGCCGATGACCTTCGGCTTAGCGTGCTGCGCGATTGAAATGATGGCG
>JAJDEE010000466.1 GCA_029259975.1 Planctomycetota bacterium | reverse complement strand
AACGAAGCGGCTGCCCCTAAAATCGCCTACTACGGGCTGCAAAGGTTGGCCCAACCGTGCTCTGTTTTGCTTTCAACTTTGGCCTACGCTGGCAACGACATTGCCGAGGCACGCACCGCCTTTGCCGCAGCCGCCGAACATCTACCCGCAGTCCAACTCGAATTGCTGCCCACGGGCCAATGCGGTTTGCAACAGCTCGATCAAGCACTCAACGAACTCGCCAAAGTCGCCGCCAAGCATCGCGAACGACTCATCGACGCCTGCGCCGCCGCAATCTGTGCTGATGACGAGGTAAAAATTCACGAAGCCGAACTCCTACGCGGCATCTCCGACATGCTCGATTGCCCCATGCCACCGCTGCTGCCCGGACAGCAGGTGTAACAAATGGCGCAACCCTTCTTGGGTCAATTCAAAGTGAAAAGAAAATCACCACGGAGCCACGGAGGACACTGAGAAAATAGCAGAAATCACCAATTGAAGCAGGGCAGGAATCATTGCCCTTTCAGCGAAAAAGACTCCTCGATGAAAAATACTCCGTGTTACTAACGGTCAAAATCTTCGCACCGAACAAATGGTTTTGAGGGGATCCAATAAAAAAAGACTCACGCAAAGGCGCTAAGCCGCAAAGACGGGGGGCCATCGCTATTCGTGGATAAATCGCGATCTCCGAGTCCCATTAGGGACTGGAGGGGAGGTTTTGGGTTTCTTTTTCTGTTTCTTTGCGTCTTCGCGCCTTTGCGTGAGATTTTTCATATTTTGGTTGCGGCTTCGCCGCGCTAGGTTTTCCGTGTTCTCCGTGGCTCCGTGGTGAAATTCATTGTCTGTTTTCAATTTGGGTCAATAAGAGCAACAACTATTCCGAGGCAAAAAAATCACAACGATACAGCGACACAACGACACGACGAACACGACGAGACAGCGCGCGGCATTCCTTTTTACGTTGTGCTCGTCGTGCCGTTGTGGTTCGTTTTCCTCGAATCCTTGAATAATGGCAGAATGGCCTAATGGCAAAACTCGCGAATCTACGTCGACGCAGCGAATTATTGCGCGTGGTACGAAATTTCTTTCACGATCGCGGGTTCGTCGAGGTCGAAACACCGCTACTTGCCGCCGAGGTCATTCCCGAACTGCACATCGAACCGATGAGCATCGACGCGCAGTATCTGCAAGCTTCCCCAGAACTCCACATGAAGCGCCTCGTCGCCGCAGGCATGAAGGCAATTTTCCAGATCACACGTTCGTTTCGCGACGGCGAGCGTGGAACGCTACACAGCCCCGAATTCGCGATCGTCGAGTGGTACCGCATCGGCGACGACCTCCAAGCAGGCATACAGCTGCTCGACGAGCTTTGCCAGGCCGCACTAGCAACACCCACCGCCAAACACACAACTTACGCCACCGCATTCAAGCAGCACGTTGGCCTTTGCCCGCACACATCGACGACCAAACAGCTCGCCGCACGCACAAAAGAACTTGAAATTGTAGTGCCAGACGCAATGTCTCCCGACGACCGCGATCAGTGGCTCAACCTGCTTCTCGCTTTGCAAGTCGAGCCACATCTTGGCCAAGACCTCCCGGAAATTCTCTACGACTACCCTGCCAGCCAAGCCGCTTTGGCAAAAGTAGCCATGCGTGAAAATGGAATTCTTGTCGCCGAGCGTTTCGAGCTTTACTATCGGGACGTCGAACTCGCCAACGGCTATCACGAACTGACCGATGCCGCAGAACTGCGAAGCCGGCTGCAAACAGTCAACCAACAACGTGTGGAGGATGGCAGGCAAGAGCTACCGTTGCCCGAGTCGTTACTCGCAGCGATGCAAACAGGCCTGCCCGACTGCGCTGGCTGCGCATTAGGACTTGACCGGCTGGCGATGCTCGCAGTAGGGGCTAGGTCGATCGAGAAAACGATGGCGATTCCAGACAACTGACCTCACGTACGACGCCTGGAATCGATTGGTCGAAGTCAAACATAATGCCACCCTGGTGCAAGCCAACCAGTACGACGGCCTCAACCGTCGCATCAAAAAAACGGGGATGTCCCAATACTGTTCGGCACAAGATTTGCGCCACACAAACCAGGCAATTCACACAGTTTAGTTAGGCTTGCGACTGGGTGCCACTGTTAGCTTGCCTAGCAGTGCGAAGTGGGTACCCGGTTTCCACTGCTGGACAAGCCAGACAGTGGCACCCAATGACGTTTCTGTATTCGCGGGTGGTGGGTGGTACAGGTTGGCGAAGCCTACCAGTGTGACGACAGTCGCAAGAGGGTGTGACTCATTCGTCGGGCCAAGTCACCACCAATCCTCTTGTCACCTGCGGCGACCCGGTAGCCTTCGGCAACCTGGGCTACCCCTTTTATGAAAACCGCTGAAAACCGCTGATCAACGCTAAATTTCGCCAATCGTATTACCCCAACCTCCCTATTAGCGTTTATTGGGCGAGCGGCCATAGGTAATTTACCCCGGCGCAAGCCGCAGGCTAGCGTTTTTGAATTTGCTGTAGCGGGGACGTCCACGTCACCGCGTGAAAACACCCTCGTAGTGCGCGGTG
>JAJDEE010000465.1 GCA_029259975.1 Planctomycetota bacterium | reverse complement strand
CGGTGACCCGATATACTTTGTTGTGGACAATGAGCTTGGCTTCTTCGAGTTGCTTGAGAAAAATGTAGGCCGCCTGCGGCGAAAAACCGGCGTAGCCGCCACCGAGAATCTTGCGGCCATGTTCTGGTTTACACAGCACAGTCAACGGGCCAAGCTGGTATCGATCGCCAAATAAATGGCCAAGTGGCCGTAGTACAGTGGCGACAAGGTCGGTGCAACTACCGACCGGCTCGGTTAAGATGACGTCGGGCTGACGGTCGGCTCCGAGAGCGGCTGCCGTTTCGACCAGGGCGTCGAATTTGCAACAGAAACAGGCCCCTGGCACTTCGCCGACATCAAAACCTTGAGCACGCAACGTTTCGGTGTCGACAAGCCCGTAGGCTTGATCGTTGGTGACCAACCCAACGCGCAAGCCCTGATCGGTGAAGTGACGGGCAAGTCGAGCAATGGTGGTCGTCTTGCCAGCGCCGAGAAAACCGCCGATCATGAGAAAACGAGTTTTTTGCATTGCGAAATTTGCGAATGAGGAATGAGGGTTTCGGAGACAAAAGCGGAGACAATAACGAAGGCAGTAGCGAAGGCAATAACGAAGGCAGTAGCGAAATCGGCAACGACGCTCATTTGCCAATAACCACAAAGTCTACACGTTCAACCAACAATGTACGAGCCATCACGATGCAAGTAACCGAAGCTCCTTTTAATTGGCCGTTGCCAGACGACGAGGTTCGGCTTGCCCTCGAGGCAGCTTACATTGATGGCAGCTGGGGGCGATACCATGGCCAGCATGGCGAGGGGTTGGCTGAAGATTTGCGATCGCAGTTTGCTTGTGAACATTCACTGCTCTGTTCGTCGGGTACAATTGGCGTTGAGTTGGCGCTACGTGGCTGTGGCGTCGAGGCCGGTGATGAGGTGGTGCTGGCTGGCTACGATTTTTCAGGGAATTTTCGGGCGGTGGAAGCCGTGGGTGCGCGGCCTGTGTTAGTGGATGTTGAGCTTTCGAGTTGGTGTCTCGACGTGCGGGAATTGGCAGAGGTTCGCCGCGAGCGTGTGAAGGCGGTGATTGTTTCGCACTTGCATGGCGGGCTAGCGGAGATGCCGAGCATTATGGCCTTAGCACGCGAGCGCGGTTGGGCGGTCGTCGAAGATGCTTGCCAGCAGCCGGGAGCCATGCTTGAAGGACAGCCAGTTGGAAGTTGGGGCGATGTGAGCGTGCTGAGCTTTGGCGGCAGCAAATTGCTCACTGCGGGACGAGGTGGCGCAGTGCTGACGAATGATGCCAATATGTATCAGCGGATGAAAATATTTGCCGAACGCGGCAATTGGGCGTTTCCTCTTAGCGAATTACAAGCGGCCATTTTGCGCCCGCAGTTGGCGAAATTGAGTATACGTAATCGCCAGCGTCGTGATCGGGTGGCGACGATTTTGGAAGCGACGGCCGGCGTTACGCAATGGCTGCGACCAATAGCCAAACGGGCCGATGCGGAACCAGCGTTCTATAAACTGGCTTGGTCGTTGATTCCGGCCGAGAAAAATCCGAATCTTAGAGACTTGCTAATTTCCAAGCTGCAAGCTGCTGGAACCCCGATAGATGTTGGCTTTCCCGGATTCATGCGACGCAGCAAGCGACGCTGTGAGAAGATTGGGACGCTACCCCAAAGCGAGCGAATAAGTCAGTCGACTCTCTTACTGCATCATCCGGTGCTGTTGGCGGAAAAAAAAGCCGCCCACCAGGTGGGGCAAGTGCTAGATCACGAAATCCGGCAACTTGTTTCCTGAACACTGCGTTGGAACTAGCTGGGGCAGAATCGAAGTTGTTTACCCAAGCAGTGGGGCGGCTTATCTGTATGTGTAGTTAAAAACACTGTTCATAGAGTTACCATCCATCAACTCACGGTTTGTGGCGGCTCGGCGACTTTTGACTTGTCGGCGGTATTGGTTGGCATTACGGCTTCAGCCGCATTGCCGGACATGATGACCGTATCGACGGTCGACTCTGATGTCTCGGCAGATGTGTCATCGAGAACCTCAAAAGCGCGGGCGGCCTCGATAAGTTCGCCACGTAGGATCCGCACGCTCTTGGGAGCGTTGATGGCCAGTGTTACGCGATTGCCGGACACGCGGCGCACTTCGACAAAAACGTCGTTACCAATATGAATTCGTTCGCCAATCTTGCGGCTTAAGACAAGCATGTGAGACTCCTTCCATAACAATCTAAAAACGTGATGAGGCGCAACCCGGTTTCACTTGGCTGGCCATCGCGTGGTGCGACAGCCTGAAAAGTAGCAAAACCTATGCCAATGGCAAAGTAATGCTTGAAAACTAGTCGGGCAGGATGCTGTAAGTGCTTTTCAAATAATAGTTTACATGTAGTCGAGCGTTCGCTAGAAGTATTCCAAATAACGGTATCTGGCTGCTTTCGAGAGTCTCGAAATGAGATTCGAGTCTAACTACGGGACGCTCTCCGCTACCTCTCCAATGTCCGCTACCTCTCTAATGAATGTCGCTGGGAGTACGAATGCTTGCAGAGATCGCGTTGACTAGGATTTTTGCGGGAATACACGAGTATTTGGTAATTTGCTAGGTGGAGTTAAGGCAGACAACTTGCCAATTGACGTAAACAACTCGTCGCAAAGTAGCTAGTTTTCTCGCATCGCAGCCCATCTTGACTTGCTTACCACTCCCGCTACACTCTCCCGGCCAGTTTGGGCCTGCTTTTTAGGCCTGTGATTTCTGATGACGCCGACCCTTTGGGGAACAAGACAGTGCGAATCGGTTTTGTAGACATTCATTGCCACCTGCTGCCTGGCATCGACGACGGGTCGGCCGATTGGGAAACGACGCTTGGTATGGCACAGATGGCTGTTGCTGACGGCATGCAGGTGACGATTGTGACGCCGCATCAGCTCGGGAATTTTGCACAGAACCTGGGCGACGACATTCGTGCACGCACGGCGCAACTGCAACAAGTGCTCGATCAACATGACATTGCACTACGCGTACTACCTGGTGGCGATGTGCGAATCGAAGATGGGATGTTCGAGGGATTAGCAACTGGCGAGGTAATGTCGTTGGGCGATTTACGTCGCCATGTGTTGCTGGAATTGCCGCACGAACTCTATTTTCCGCTGGAAGGCGTACTTGCCTCCTTGTCGCGACAGGGAATGGCGGGAATCTTGTCTCACCCCGAACGAAACCGAGGCTTGCTGCGAGAGCCTCTTTTGCTGCCGGCGCTTGTCGAAGGTGGCTGTTTGATGCAAGTAACAGCAGGAAGCTTGATGGGCACGTTTGGTCCGAAATCGCAAGAGTTGGCCGAATGGATGCTGGCAAACGGGTTGGTACATTTCATCGCGACCGACGCCCACGGTACCAAATCGCGGCGACCGTTAATGAACAGAGCGTTTGACCGCGTTGCCGAGCTTACCGATAAGGCGACGGCCGAAGACCTTTGCTGCCACTTTCCGGCATTAGTAGCGCGAGGCGAAAACGTGCCGGCTGGTTGCCGTGTTGTGCCCAAGCGTGGCGGCTGGCGAAGCCTTTTCTCTGCAAAGAAGGTCGCTTAATGCAGAGTTTATCGCGGCGTCAATTCCTAGCCCTGGGTGGGGCTGCGGTCGTTTCACATCTGGCTACAACTGCCCCGCCCTGCTACGCTGCGCCACCATCTTTTCCAAGGTGGATCGATCGTCAAAGCTATGGGCCGTTTCAGTGCCAGGCGACTTTTCCGCTCAGTAGTTTGACTCCTTTGTTTCAAGAGCTTTCTGCGTTGGAGCAGGAACTGCAACGCACGCTTGCGGTACCGCCAGCAGCGCAGGCAGTAGACATCTATTTGCTCGAGAATAAACAGAGCCATCAAAAATTTCTGGAGCAACTCTATCCGCATGTCCCTTATCGGCGTGCGCTGTACGTCCAGCGAGCAGGACGGGGGAGCGTGTACGCGTATCGCCACCGTGATTTGGCTGTCGATTTGCGGCACGAATGCACTCATGCGCTACTACATACGAATCTCTCCATGGTGCCGCTATGGCTCGATGAAGGCCTGGCAGAATACTTTGAAATGCCTATCAACCAACGAGCGTTTGGTCATCCTCATTTCAAAAAACTTCGCTGGAATTTACGATTTGGTATGATCCCCAACGTCGAGTCGCTGGAAGCATTCCAAGATCTCAACGAGATGGGGGGAGCAGAATATCGCTTCGCATGGGCGTGGGTCCATTTTATGCTGCATGGGCCACTACCCGCCCAGCGAGCCTTGGTTCACTATCTGGCCGACATCCGCCGTGGAAATCCGCCGGGACAGCTCTCTGAACGTCTTTACCAGGCTATACCCGATGTCGAACGGCAAATGGTGCTGCATTTCAAGCATCTGAGGCGTTGAGCGAACGAAGCTTGATTTGGGGAAATCGAGTTTCAGAAAAAGCACTTCTGGGGCAATTGCACGCAACTAGGGAATGATTAGCGATTCTTCTGGTCAGCAAGTCTGCAAAAATCCTAACGGAAGCAGAGTGCTAGCCGTGCTGATTTAGCTGGTAGTGCATGCAAATCTTGTTTTCTTGGATATTACTCTTGAGACGCATTCCTGTGTGGTCGATACGGTTAAAATTGAGGGGTGTGGGCTGACAGCTATGAGAGCTTGAGGCTCTGCTGCTTGCGACGGTTGAGAAATTGCCAGGCGAACTGAAGATAGCTGTTGGCATTTCTTTGCTAGAGAGTCGCAAGCTCTTTTCTGAGTTCGATTGGGGAAACAAATCAAAATGATCGTAAAGCAAATGAAAGTGGTTGCAGCAACGCTGTCATGCGTCGGCATTCTATTGATGCCTGCAAATGTGATGGCGGCTTCCACTGTTGGCGTTGTGAGCCAGACTGGATCAGCACCTCGAGACATTTCGTTGCAAAAAGGCGGAGTGCTTGTTGGGCAGGTGCTAAATGCTCAAGGCATCGGTATTGCTGATGTGTCGGTCTTGGTGAGTACGGGCGGCAAAGAGATTGCTCGCGTGACAACAGACAGAGCCGGGAAATTTGCTGCAAGTGGCATCAAAGGTGGGGTCCACCAGGTGACCGCTGTTGGGCAGCAAAATGTCTATCGGCTTTGGGCGCCGGGAACGGCCCCGCCGTCATCGCAGCGTGGCTTGATGCTTGTTCCTAGTACAGAAGTAGTTCGGGGCCAGTGTGATTGTGGCACTCCAGTTTGTGGAAGTGCTTGTGGGAATGGTGGAGGTGGCTACGGTGGTGGTGTTTTTGGTGGCGGGGGAGGTGTACGCAACTGGCTTGCTAATCACCCTCTGATTGCCGCAGGTGGTATTGCAGCAGCAATAGCGGTGCCGCTAGCACTAGACGATGACGAGTCGCCGGCTACTCCCTAATACTTACATTGATAAAAGGTGCTCGATAGCAGAGGCGAGGTGAAAGCACTAACCTGTCAGTCAGATTGGCCTTGGCAATAAGTGCAGTGTTAGCTAGGCTCCCCACCGATTTGGTGCTGGGGTCCAATAGTGCCGACCGTTTAGTGGTCGGCTCCGGAAAACCGTTTGGTCGTGTTCGTTTCAATAGGTTGGGGGATGAAGGGAGTCATTTAGATGTCTTTGTACCGAAAGAAGTTTCTGAGGGGAGTAGCAGCCGGGGTGACAACTGTCGCGATGGTGTTTCAACCTCAAATGCTCGTGGCTGGAGAATCGACTACGGTTGCTCCAATGCCTGTAAAATTAAATGCACAGAGGCCTGCCGACATTGTCCTGCAGGACCAGGGAGTGCTGGTTGGTCGCATTGTCGACTCCAAGGGGTTGGCAGTAGCAAACTCGCCAGTCTCTTTGCAAACAGGTGGCAAAGAAGTCGCACGTGTTGTTTCTGACGACATGGGTCGCTTCAGAGCAACCGGTTTGAAAGGTGGTGTTTATCAAGTCGCTTCGACAGGTCAGCAGGGCGTTTATCGTTTGTGGGCTCCACAAACTGCACCGCCAGCAGCTGCGAAAGGTCTGAGTCTTGTTTCGCAGCCCGTTGAAGTGGTTCGCGGCCAATTTGGCGGCGCCGGAGGAGGAAATCCATTTTCGACCGCTGGTCAATGGATAGCCGAACATCCAATCATAACAGCAGGTGCTGTTGCTGCTGCGATCGCAATTCCGATTGCTGTTGACGATGATGACGATCCACCACCGGCTACGCCGTAGGGTGGAATGAAAATTCTGGATACGACATGACAAACTAAATCCGCCGGCCAGTATCTTGGCCGGCGGATTTCTTCTTTTGCTGATCTTTGATCAGCATCTCTTCTCTGGTTCTGTGCGTAGGGAGTCTGTCCGATGTTTAGGTGCTATTTTCGCAGCGGTGGATCGTGGTTTTCTTGGGTCGCTGCAATAGCTCTCGTGTTGCAACCCTGCGTTGCATTGGCGGCACCACTTGCACAACGACACCCGGCAGCCGTTCTTGCCGCTGGACCAATCAGTGTTGCCGACATTGCCTTGTCTGAAGGTGGTGTTTTACGAGGGCAAATTGTCAACAGCGCTGGCGCAGGAGTGGCTGTAGCGACCGTGGACCTTTCCAATGGCCAACAGCACTGGCAGACGAAGACCGACGCGAACGGTTGGTTTCAGATCGATAATTTGCGCGGCGGGACATTCCGATTGCAAACTGCCGAGCAATCGCAAGTATTTCGTCTTTGGGCAGTAGGCACAGCACCGCCGAGTGCCTGCAAAGGCGTGCTGGTTGCTGCGAAGAGTGATGTCGTTCGAGGCCAGCGGGTTGTTTCGCCGTATACAAACCAATTCTTTCGTGTCGCGAAGCAGCGGCTCGCTAACCCATGGGTCGTTGGCGGCATAGTAGCGACTGCTGTGGCGATTCCAGTGGGAATTCACAATGCCGATGACGACAATCCGCCGGCGACCCCTTGATAAGCGTATAAGTAAAAAGCAAGATGGTTAGACAGGCACGTTTTCTGCCTGCAGCCGTTTTGTAATACGACTATCCATTTTCCATGGCATTCTTCGATCGGCAGGCTCAATGAGCACCTCTGGAAAGGGCGTGCAGCGTTGGCTGTGGCGTCTGATAAAATTAGTACTGATCGCGGCTGTCGTCGCGGGCGGTGTTTATTGGGTCAAGTTTGCGCCGATTGCGGTGAGCGAACATGTCGTACAGCGAGGCGATCTTGTCGCTGAGGTGATGGGCACTGGCACGTTGGAAGCACGCGTGCAGACGACGATCAGTCCCAAAATATCGAATCGGATTGAGCAGATACTTTTCGATCAAGGAGACCGTGTTTCTGCAGGCGTGCTGCTGGTTCGGCTCGACGATGACGAATTACAACAGCAGGTCGCGATTGCGCAAGCGAGTTTGGAGACCGAGGCGGCTGCGATCGACCGGCTAAAAATTGATAAACAGCGCGCCGTGGCAGTCTTCGATCAGGCGCAAGCGAGTTACACTCGCACGCGGTCACTGATAGCGAAAAACGCCGTCAGCCAAGACAATGTGGACAAAGCAACCGAGGCGCTGGCAGTCTCCACTGCGGGCGTTTCTCATGCCGAGGCGGCCATCGCTGAGGGACAGAAGAAAGTGGTCTCCGCTGAGCGAACGCTGGAATACCACCGCGCTCGGCTTACTGATACCGAGATTCGAGCGCCGTTTGATGGCTTGATCGTAAAACGAAACCGCGAGCCGGGCGACGTTGTTGTGCCGGGGAGTTCGATTCTTACACTGATTTCGCTTGACGAGTTGTGGATCAGCGCATGGATCGACGAAACCGAAATGGCAAAACTCGCCGAAGGACAATCGGCTCGGGTGGTTTTTCGTTCGGAGCCAGAGCGATCGTACCCAGGCACAGTGGTGCGTCTCGGCAAAGAGGCCGATCGCGAAACGCGGGAATTTATCGTCGAAGTGCGTGTGCTTGAGCTGGCAAAAAACTGGGCCGTTGGGCAACGGGCGGAAGTTTTCATTGAGACGTCGAGCAAGCAGAACGTGCTACAACTGCCTGCTGCGATGGTTGTCACGCGCAACGACGAACAGGGCGTGTTCGTCCGTGAAGCAGAGCGTGCCCAGTGGCGAGCGATCGTAGTGGGGCTGCGAAGCCGCGATTCTATTGAAATCAAGAGCGGACTGACAGCAGGCGACGCGGTTATTTCGGCTGTTAGTAGCGGCGCTAAGCTCAGCAACGGCCGCAAGGTCACAACGCCAAAGATCACAAGGCCAAAGGTCACGACGCCATGAACCTCGCAACTAAGGACATCGGGCAGAGCCTCGGCCGTTTTGTGTTGACGACATTAGGTGTCGGAATGCTGCTGATGGTCGTCATGGCGATGGGTGGAATTTATCGTGGCATCATCGAAGACGCCACGCTGTTGGTCAACGTAATCGGCGCCGATTTATGGGTGGTCCAACGTGACACGCGCGGACCATTTGCTGAATTGTCGCGTGTGCCACCCAACTTGGTTCATCGTGCCTTGACTGTGCCAGGCGTCCAAGCCTCGCGGGAATTTGTTTTTCATACTGTCCAGCGCGAACGGGCGGGCAAGCCTTTTCGCATGGCCGTGCTTGGTTTGAGCTGGCCCAACGATAAAGGAGATTGGATTCCGTTGATGGCGGGTCGTCCACTAAGGCAAAATCACTTTGAGATGATCGCCGACGCGACTTTGGAGTTTGATTTGGGCGAGAAAATCAAACTTGGTAAAGAGACATACACCGTTGTGGGACTGACGTACAACATGTTGGCCTCTGGCGGCGACGGAATTGGATTCTTTACGACTGCCGATGCGCAAGCGATTCAATTCGATGTGCCGGGCGAAGCGGTCCGGCTCGAACGATCGTCCAGAGCGGCACGAGGCACCCGGTTCGAACTTGCTGCCAAGCAGCCCTCGCTGCTAGAGTTTGCCAACAAACCGGCCGCTGAGCTACCACAAATTGCCCGTCCGCAGGTGAGCGCAGTGATGATATCCGTCTTGCCAGGTACCAATGTACAAACTGTCGCCGAGATCATCTCTGGCTGGGGCGACGTTTCGGTCTTTACGCGAGAAGGACAACGCGAACTCTTGCTCAAAGGCACGGTCGAGAAAGTGCGCCGCCAGATCGGCTTGTTTCGCATGTTGCTAGTGGTGATTGCCGCAGTGATCATGGGGCTAATTCTCTACACGATGACTCTCGACAAGATCCACTCGATCGCGTTACTCAAGCTCATTGGTGCGCCGAACAGCACGATTCTGGGTATGATATTGCAGCAGGCGCTGATGCTCGGCGCATTGGGTTACGGCATCGCCTTTTTGGTCGGCAGAAAGCTTTTTCCGTTATTCCCTAAACGCGTAATCCTCGCAGATGACGATTTGCTGTTACTGGCTGCGATCGTGCTAGCGATCTCGATTCTCTCGAGTTTGATGGGTATCTGGAAAGCGATGAAAGTTTCGCCAAACGAGGCCCTGGCATGAGTCCGCTGTCCGAAACCACTTTTGCAAACGTGTGCGAGCAAGACGTTTGTGCGATCGAAACTCGTGCCATTACCAAAATCTACGGCAGCGGCAACACCGAAGTCATTGCGATGCGCGATGCCTCGATGCAAGTCAAACGGAGCGAAGTCGTTGCGTTACTAGGGCCGAGTGGATCAGGGAAGTCAACCTTCCTCACCGCCGTCGGCCTCATCAATCCGCCGACCTCGGGACAAGTGTTGATTGGTGGAGAGTTGGTGCTGGATGGCTCGGTCGCCCAGACGAATTTGCGTACGTTTCGCCGCAACCACATTGGTTTTGTCTTTCAGAAGTCGAATCTGATACCGTTTTTGACTGCTGTCGAGAATGTGCAAATTGCGATGGAATTGGCAGGCGAACCGCGCAGTGCTGCGCGGCATCGGGCACTTGAGTTGATGGATTATCTCGGTGTGGCCGATCGTGCGAGCAACCTTCCCTCGGCTCTCTCTGGCGGGCAGCAACAGCGGGTCGCCGTGGCGAGATCGTTGGCCAACCGACCTAGCGTTATTCTAGCTGACGAGCCAACTGCTGCCCTCGACGGCGCGCGGGGCCGACAAGTGATGGACCTATTCGCCAAAGTTGCCCACGAGCAAGGTGCCGGCGTGATCGTCGTAACGCACGACCACCGTTCGCTCGACGTATTTGACACGATCTACAAAATGGAAGACGGCCTGATGCACCGCGCTGAAAAGCCGTGATTGAGCTTGAACGGGCGGGTGGGGACTTGCGAGCCGCATACAGCACAGGCATAATCGTTGCTTTCCTCCTTCCGCCTTCCTCCTTCCCCCTTCCATTACCATGCCCTTAGTTGTTGTTGGTTCAGTTGCAATTGATAACGTTGAAACTCCGCAGGAACGGCGCGATAATTTGCTCGGCGGGTCGGCGACGCATTTTTCTTATGCGGCTAGTTTTTTTACGAGTGTCCGACTCGTTGGAGTCGTGGGCGAAGATTGGCCTGAAGAGCACACAAAGCTGTTGACCGATCGCGGAATCGATACGTCAGGACTATCGATCGTGGACGGTGGTAAGACGTTTACGTGGACTGGCCGTTACGAGCCAAACATGAACGACCGCGAGACGCTCGAAGTCGAGCTGAATGTTTTTGGCGATTTTGACCCCATCTTGCCCGAGCAATACCAGAAAGCGAAGTATGTCTTCCTTGCCAACGGCGTGCCTTCGGTGCAGCTCAAGGTACTCAGCCAGGTGCCCGGTCGGCGGTTGGCGGTAGCCGACACGATGGACCTTTGGATTCAGACCCAACGCGACGATCTGGAGGAATTACTCGGCCAGCTCGATGGTTTAGTGCTCAACGATAGCGAAGCAAAATTGATGTGCGATACCGAAAACCTCGTCGAAGCAGGCCATCAAGTGCGCGCGATGGGTCCCAAGTTTGTGATCATCAAAAAGGGCGAGCATGGAGCAATGTTCTTTAGCGAACATGAAACCTACGTGCTAC
>JAJDEE010000464.1 GCA_029259975.1 Planctomycetota bacterium | reverse complement strand
ACTCAGCATCGGAGCCAATTTTTTTGCTGGCGGCCAGCTTGCGAAAGCTCTTGGGAGCCGCCTGAAGGCGACCGGCGAGTTGCTTGCCGAGCTTGGAACTCACTCCCAACTTTTTGAGTTCTGCGTGCGAGAGCAACAGACGCTCGAAGCGAGCAGCATCGTTCGTCCGCACGGCCTCGACGACTTCTTCGGCGACCTCTTCGGCGGAAATTAGCTGCCAACTGTCGATTTTGCCGTCTTCGTTGCGATCGATGCCCCAACGCATTCCAGCGGTGTGAAACCAGCGGTATTGGTCTGCCTTGCCATTAAAATTGGCGTCCACGTCGCGATAGATTTCCAGCCCGTCACGGTAGTAGCTCCACGTATCCACGACATGATCACTGTCCGAATCGGCAAATTGCCGCACGATACTGCCATTTTGTCCACGTACGACCCAGGCTGTGGCTCCGTTTACTTTTTCCGCCATGATGGTGCAGTCTCCAACCTGGGCCTCTGTCGGTGTGTCGTATTCCACGTTTGACTGAACCGGCCTGAGTTTCAGAGCGTCTGCTACTGACGGAGCGGCCCAGGTATTCAGCGGCAGTGCCAACCAACAAAACCCGAGAATAACACCTCGTACCAACGCGACCTGGTCAAATAAGCGGCGAAACATGCTTAAAACTCCTTGATATGAGATGCTCCGAATCGAGCGGATGGTATCTTGTAGATAGTCGTAACGATTGACAAAAAAAGTTACTGTCTCCGGCCATTTCAAGCCGAATTTTACGTCCTAGAGCCTTCCAAGGCGATAGCGAACCGAGCCGAGAGTTTCGCGTCAAGTGCCTAAAGTTAAGATTTCACTCGTCTCCAGACTCTTGGAGGGGCACTCTAGACGCTCCTGCGATAGCAACTTAGAATGATAGATTCGGTAAGGTAACCGTTCGAGCGTTGGGGCCAGAGGCTCTACGCTCGCACGGGCGTGTAGCACAGTTGGTTAGAGCGCAGCCCTGATAAGGCTGAGGTCCCAAGTTCGAATCTTGGCACGCCCACTCGGATGTGAGATGTCAGATGGTTGATTGAAGATGTGAGAGCAATGGCTAGCATCTAGATTTCACATCTTCTATCTTCTATCTCACATCATAGATCCCCTTCGGGGGGCCGTAGCTCAATTGGGAGAGCACCGCCTTTGCAAGGCGGGGGTTAGGGGTTCGAGTCCCCTCGGCTCCACTTCGCTTTAACACGCTGAAACAAGAGTATTTGTTACCTGCCGACGTTCGGCAGTGCGGCTTTCCTGTGGCGCCAAAATGGCGTGATTCTGTTGTGGAAAAATCAGGTCCTGTCGCGATTCGTAATCGCCTTAGGCGAGCGGCAGATAGGTATTTACCTGCCCCAACCGACATCCATTTTTGCCACAAATGAAGTGAACCACAACGACACAACGGACACAACGCAAAATCTACGTTGTGCCCGTTGTGTCGTCGCGGTTAATTCTTAAGCAATTCTTTCGCCATCAGGTAAATTCTCAACTGCCGCTCGCCTTACGGAAACAGCCCGGCTGAAAATGCCCGTCAGGGAGAATAAGAAGATCAGCAGTAGTAGGGTCGAGGGTTCAGGAACGGCGATGCTGGGCGAAGCGCCTGGTGCACTACCTCCAAACTCTCTCTGCCAAATGAGAAAATCAGTTCCGGTGGTGAACTGGTCGCCGTTGGCATCTGCCAGAGCGTCAACGCCGAAGCTCTCTTCCCATAACGCTAGGTCTGCCGAATCGACCAACGTGTCTGTATTGAAGTCGGCGGGAGAAAAACCTTCAACGACGTTATAACCCAAGTCGCGAAGCAATGCCGCGTCGAGCTTGGTGAAATACTTACGAACTCCGCTGAGCGAGTTCGGGTCGAGTACGGTTTCTGAGAGGATGTCTTCGGAATTCCAGATCGTTGACTGCGTATTGGTAGCAAAGTGGCCAGAACTACTTCGGGGAACTGGTCCGCCAAACTCAGCCACGACATTGGGGCCAAGCAAGTTGTTTCCGCCAGCGTCTTGGCCTACATAAGTGGCAAAATTGCTGGACGTCGCCCCCAGGGCGTGCATCAATTCGTGTATCGTCGTGGCATAGAGATCTCTCCGACTGATGGCTCCCGCGTCGATCGTCTTCAAGTCAAAACCTTTCCAAGTATCGCTGCTGGTTGACCAATCCCAGTTATCCGTGGAGATGTCTGTTGTCGGCGATTTATTGGGATCCTGAAAGCCGTAGTCGTCGGATGGATTGATGCCCGGATTGGCGCCGGAATACCACGTTTTGGCCGTATTGAAGACAACTTTGCCGCCCCAGGTGTTGAACTCCGTTAGCGCAAACCCTGCGGCGTTGCGCCGATCGCTACTTTCCCAACCTCCTTTGGCATTGGAAGTGGTGCTGGCATCAAAATCGAAGGCAGAAACGTAAATGATGTACTCATTCTCAGCAACCGACGAGCGGTTGGTTGTAGCGATATTGTCGTAGCTAAACCCCAAACCGTCACTCTCGGGCGAACCGAACATCGTACTGCCCGAGATGTCGGTGATCGAGCTGGCCGCAATATCGCTAAGAGAGAAGCTTTCGTTGAGCGTCGGCAGACTCTCCCAATCGTCGTTGGTAATAATCGCCGACAAAAACCCAGCCGCCACGTCGACCGATGCTCGCCGAGCCAAACCGTCGGGTGTGCCGCCGAACCAATTGTTGTTATTGGCATCGAGGGTGTAGTCGAGAACAATGTTGATCGCCGTGGCCGTAGGGGATGCAAATAGGTAGCCGGTCGCTACTAAAATGAAAAGCAAACCAGTTCTATACTTGGATTCGACCATGTAATCACTGCTGCCGCATTAGTAGCCCGCCAGCACCAACCATCGCGATCAGAGCGCCGACTACTTTCAGCCAAAAAACCGACGCCACTCTCGAGTCCTTTGCTTTTTCCATTTCGCCCTTCGCATCCGCAAATCGATCAAGGGCAGTATCAACCGCATGTGCTTCCTCAGCATTCGCGGGGATTTCATTTCTCTTTTCCTGGCGTCGCTTCTTGCTCATCTCTTCCTCTAAAGCGGTGCCCGATGAGTTATACTCTCGCACCATTTCTGGAGTGAGTGCGCTCCCCGGCTTGGCAACAGCCGTTAGTGAAATGCCCATCCCTAGCAAAATGATACCGACAACAGCAGCAACTCCAGGCCAAGCAGCTCTCAATGCAGATTCCTCTGTTAAATTAGCCATCGATATTCAATCCAAGCATTCCTAGGGAAGCCAAACACACATGGGGAAGTTAGAGGAGACAGATCGTTACAACTCCGAAGAGTCAATGGGCTGACCATCACTGATGTA
>JAJDEE010000463.1 GCA_029259975.1 Planctomycetota bacterium | reverse complement strand
AAGTGGCCAGTTGCTGCATTTAGTCGTTCGCGGGCTGCTGAGGGAGAACGTCCTAATCGTTGCGCGACGATTGCCGTTTTCAACTCGCCGTCACATTTTTCGAGTAATCCGGCTGCCTGCTCGGCAGGCAAATCGGTGATGTCGCAAAGAATTCGTTCGGTACGGGCGGCTAGCTTGACATTCGTGGCTTGCAGGTCAACCATCAAATTGCCGTAGGTTTTTCCCATCATCACCATCGCACCGGTAGTGAGCATGTTGAGCACCATTTTTGTGGCGGTGCCTGCTTTCATTCTGGTCGAACCGCTGACCACTTCTGGCCCAACAACTGGGACGATCGACAAATCGGCTCGTGCGATGATTGCCCCGTCACGATTGCAACTAAGCCCGATCGCATAGGCCCCTTGGCTGCGTGCGTAGTCGAGACCGCCCAATACATACGGGGTACGTCCGCTGGTGGCGATACCGACCACTACGTCTTGACTGCTGAGGTCGATCTTGCGGAGGTCTTCCCTGGCGAGATCCGTAGAGTCTTCGGCACCTTCGACGGCCTTGAGCATCGCCCCAGGTCCACCAGCGATAATGCCAAGGACGAGTGCCGGGTCGGAATTAAAAGTGGGCGGGCATTCGGCTGCGTCTAGTATGCCGAGTCGTCCTGATGTACCAGCACCAATGTAGATCAAACGTCCGCCATGGCTCAGGCGATGCGCAATCACTTCGACCGCTTTGGCGATCGAGTCTGCCTCTTGCCCAACAGCATCGGCGACTTTCGCATCCTCCGCGTTGATCAACTCGACGATAGCGCGAGGTGACAGCTCGTCTAAATTTTCCGAGGCCGGATTTCTGGCCTCCGTGGTAAGTTTGTCTAACATGCTTTCAATTCTAATCAGAGTCTCGGCTTTGAGACAGCAGAGATGCGCGAAAAAGATAATTAGCTGCGCTCTGCCCTCTTACGGTTATGTTTTAGCTAGGATAGTGTGTTAGTTAGGTCTATTTGGGCAACTTTTTAGTTGACAATAACTGTTCGTCGAGTAGCTGCCGGTCTTGCCCGTCTACTTACACGTCGTTCTCAATGATTAAACCACTTAGAGTCATTTCGGCCACTCCTCCTTTTTCGATCTAACCTGGGCTTTCTCGTTTGAATCTTATTATTCAGCCTGTCGATCTGGCCATTGTCTTTATTTACCTTGGTTGCGTGCTCGCTTTTGGATTGTGGGTAGGTCGCGGCCAGCACAGTCGGGTCGACTACTTTTTAGGCGGACGCTCCTTGCCTTGGTGGGCTGTGTTGCTGTCGATTGTTGCGACCGAGACTAGCACTGTCACGTTTCTTAGCATTCCTGGTGTGGCGTTTGCGCAGCAGGGCGACTTTCGTTTTTTGCAGATCACCTTCGGCTACATTGTTGGTCGGATGTTGGTTGCCGCTGTATTTTTACCGCTCTATTTTCGCGGCGAGCCGTTTACATGTTATGAGGTACTCGAGCGACGATTCGGCGTCGCTTCGCGGCGCGTGACGTCGGCGCTCTTCTTGGTCACGCGAAATTTGAGCGATGCGCTGCGCCTTTTTTTGACAGCGCTCGCCTTGCAGCAAGCTATCGGCCTAGAGCTTTGGGTCTGCGTCGTCGGTTTGGGGATCATCACGATAGGCTACACCTACTTTGGCGGCGTAAAATCGGTCGTCTGGAATGATTGCATTCAGTTTGTTGTTTACATGATTGGTGCTGCTGCCACGCTGTGGGTGATCGTGTCGTTGTTGCCCAATGGCATGTCACAGTTGCTGGAGTACGGTCGGCAAGAAGGAAAATTTCGCTTGCTCGATTTTGACTTGGGCCTCACCAAGGGCACGATGACATTTTGGTCGGGGCTGATCGGCGGCATGTTTTTAACCATGGCTACCCACGGCACTGACCAACTGATGGTGCAGCGCTATCTCATCGCAAAAAGCCAACGTGGAGCGACCATGGCGTTGCTACTCAGCGGCTTTATCGTCTGCCTGCAATTCGCGTTATTTTTGTTTATCGGCGCCGGTCTCGCGTGTTTTTTTGAGGTATTTCCACCCGAGACGCTTTTTACTGATGCGGATAAAGATCGCGTCTTGTCGTATTTTGTGGTCCACCACTTAGGCACTGGGTTAGTGGGGCTTACCTTGGCAGCCATCCTAGCGGCGGCGATGTCGACTTTGTCCAGCTCGCTCAATTCTTCGGCGACTGCATTGATCAACGACATCTACCTACCGCTTCGTCCACAGGAGCTAAGCGCCGACCAAGAGCTGCGGATGAGTCGCGTCGCCTCAGCAGGTTTTGGTGTCGTGCAAATTGTGATCGCCTTGGCCAGTTATCAGCTGTTTGGCGTTGACAAAAGCATCGTTGCAAGTGTGCTGAAAATTGCGGGATTCGCTTTAGGGCCGATGTTAGGGTTGTATTTTTTGGCCGTATTCGCACCTCGAGTTCAGCAGCGCGCAGCACTGCTCGGTTTCGTTGCTGGCACCGGCATATTGTCGTGGATTGCCGTGGGGACATCGCTTTACTGGCCTTGGTATGCGGCAGTTGGGTCAATTGCAACTTTTTTCTGCGGACTGTCGTTTTCATTTTTCTTCTCAGAGATTTCTGATCATCAAAAAGACCTAGTATCATGAAAAAGATCAAACTGCAAATGTTTAGACTAACGGTGCTTACGGTTACGCTGCTCTGCACAGCTCGATTATCGGCTGATCCGCTAAAGCAGTGCGCACCAAAAGAGGCCGGATTCGATGCCAAACATCTTGAGCAGATCGACGGGCTTGTGGCCGAACAAATCGCAAAAAAACGATTGCCCGGTTGTGTGGTAATGATCGGCCGGCAAGGAAAAATTGCTTTTGCCAAGGCCTTCGGACACCGCCGCCTGGAGCCGTCGCCGGAAAAAATGACGCTCGATACGGTTTTCGATATGGCGTCGCTTACTAAACCAATGGCGACCGCTACGAGTATTATGCTGTTGGTCGAACGGGGGCAGGTACGGCTACGCGCCCCGGTTGTCGAGTACATTCCTGAGTTTGCCTCGCTTTGCTAGGACAAATTCACGATCGAGCAGCTGTTGACCCACCAAGGTGGACTGGTGCCCGACAACGCACTGGGCGATTATCAGCATGGCGTCGACGAGGCTTGGCGGAGGATTTGGGGGCTGGAGCTTGCTTATCCTGTTGGCAAGAAATTTAAGTACACCGACGTTGGTTTTTTGGTGCTGGGCCAAGTGGTGGAACGCGTGACAGGCCAGAATGTCGCCGAGTTTGCGGCTGAGAATGTTTATCGCCCGCTTGGAATGGACGAGACGGGTTACCTGCCTAGCGAGGCCTTACGTGCCCGTGCCGCCACGACCGAACAGCGCGATGGTGAATGGCTGCGCGGCGTTGTGCATGATCCGCGCGCTGCTTTGCTCAACGGTGTGGCCGGACATGCGGGTATGTTTTCGACCGCCAACGATTTGGCGATCTACGCGAACATGATGCTGTCACGCGGCAAAGTTGGCAACACACAAATCTTCAGCCCGCTGACAATCGCAGAAATGACGCGGGCACGCGATGTCGCGGGCCATCGGCGCGGTTTGGGTTGGGACATGCGCAGCAAGTACTCCAGCAATCGTGGCGAGCTGTTGAGCACGCGCGCGTTTGGGCATGGTGGTTTCACCGGCACGGCAATGTGGATCGATCCTCAGCTCGATTTGTTTGTCATATTTCTCTCGAATCGTGTTCACCCCGACGGCACTGGGAGCGTCAACCCGTTGGCGGGGCGCATCGGCACT
>JAJDEE010000462.1 GCA_029259975.1 Planctomycetota bacterium | reverse complement strand
CCCTGGGATGCCGAAAAAACGTTCCAGCAAAATCGAGCCGGTCACCAGCAGCGGCAGGGTGATCATGATTCGCGTGATGATCGGAATCATCGCGTTGCGAAGCATATGGACGAACATGATTTTTGAGGTCGAGGCGCCTTTTGACCAGGCGGTCGTGATGTAGTCTTGCGTAGTTTCTTCGACCATCACAGCGCGGTAAAAACGTGTGTTGTAGCCCATCGATACGATCACACTAATCAATACCGGCAGCAGCATGTAGTAGGCCCAGTTCTGAATGCCTGGCTCATAGCCGTGAATCGAAAAAACCGGGTGCCCGACCAGCCGACCTAGTTGGTAAGAGCCAAAATACTGGCCAAAAATAATGTAGACGAGAAAGCTGATACTCATCCCCAGCACGGCAAAAAAGACTAGCACCTTGTCGAGTAATCTGCCGCGCGCGTAGGCTGAAATCATGCCTATACAGACTGAGATGACCGTCGTCAAAAACAGCGCTGGCAACGTCAGCATCAATGACAGCGGCACCGACTTGCGCAGCTGCTCGCCCACCGTCATGCCCGGCTGCGTCCACATTTCCTGCGAAAAGTCGAACGTGACCATCTGCTTGACGAGCGTCGTATATTGCGCCCAAAAAGGACGATTCAACCCAAGCTCTTCACGCTTACTTTCGATATCTTCGACCGTTGCCTGCTTGCCCATCATGCCAGGCACGGGGTCGCGCACGCGCAGCAACGTCATCACCATCAACACGATCGCCAGAAAGACGGGAATGTTGTAAACAATGCGGCGGATGACGTAGGCCCACATGGGTTGTTCGGTTCCTGTGGTCTGTGTTACTGTTTGACGTTAAGGTACTTGTTCCAATTGTGAAACGTTTCGACCGGCTTGCAATTTTGCAAACGCTCGTGGACTAGGTAGTAGCGTGTCCTCGCCATCGATCCAATCATCGGCGCATCTTCGACCACCATGTCACGCATTTTTTCATAGAGTTTGGTGCGTTCAGAGGAAGGCGGCATAATTCGTATGCGTTCGTACAACTCGTTATACTCGGGGCTGTCGTAGTTAAAGCTGTTCGAGCTTGGAGATTTGAACGGGCCATAAAATAATTGCAAGTTATTTTCGGCATCGGGATAGTCGCTACCCCAAGCGAGACCAAAAAACGGTGCTCGTCGATTGCGTAACGCATCGGTCAGCGTAGAAAAATCGACCAAGCGAATATCGAGTTCTACGCCGATCTTTGCCAACTGCCGCTTTGTCATGGCGGCCATTTCGGGAAACCGCGCTCCTCGACTGGTGTAGTAGACCAGCTTGGGCAATCCTTTACCGCCCGGATAGCCAGCCTTGGCCAGTAATTTTCGAGCACGAGGCAAATCGGGACCACGAAACGCATCAGGAAGCGTGTGTCCCTCAGGATGCCCAGCAAGTCCTGCGGGAATCGGGCCGTCGTAAATTAAATTCAAGCCGTTGTAAAAGGCCTCGTTACGCTCTTCCCAATCGATGGCCAATGCAATCGCCTGACGCAACCGTTTGCGCTTTTCGTCGTATCCACCAAAGTTTACATCCTCCATGTTGAACCCAAAATAAAGTAGGTCCAACAAAGCCACAGGCTCCGAGCGAATACCAGCAGCAACATAGTCTTTGCGGAGATTTTGCGTACGTTTGATATACGCTTCTGTAAAATTCTCAGCCGGAACCGTGGTGTAGTCCAACTCGCGATTGCGGAACTTGAGCCACATCGGCTGGTAGTTGACGTACATGCCAACTTCAACTCGATCGACCAGCGGTAAACGTTTGCCGGCATCTTGATAGAAGCCAAGTTCTTTGTCTCGCAGGTAACCTTCGTACGGTTCTGAGCCATCTTCGTTCAAGCCCGGATCTACTGGATAGAATTCTTCGCGGTAGTTTGGATTGCGCACAAATGTCATCCGGCTGCCAGATTCCCAGTTTTTGAGCAAAAACGGCCCGGTACCGACCGGGTGACGCGAAAACTTTTTCTTGTAATGTTCAACGGCTTCGCGCGGCACGATCGACGTCTGAAACATCGCTAAAGTGTAGGTAAAACGATAGAACGACTGTTTTAGATGGACTTCGAACTCGAAGTCATTGATAAGTTTGAACCCTTCAACGGGCGCATCGTAATCGAATTTCCCAGCTGCATTCTGCTTGGCACGATACTCATCAAATCCGACGATTGTGTCTTTGAGCAGCCACCAGCCTTTGGGTTGATTCTTTTCGTCGGCCATGCGTTTGAAAGAATAGAACACGTCGGTCGCAACAAGCTGCCGCCCTTTACCGCCGGGAAAGCACGGATCGTCGTGAAAGAAAACGTCTTGTCGAAGTTTGAAGCGGTAGCGTTTGCCCTGCTCTGTCACTTCTGGCATCTCGGTCAGCAACAACGGCTCCAGCTCAAGCGGTCGTCGAAGGTAATTGTATTGCAGCAGCGTCTGATAGATATAGCTGCTCGCTTTGCTGTCGTATTGGCTCGAGCCTTTCACAGGATCAAGTGAATTAGGCCCAGCAGAAACGATGGGGATACGAAGTACCTTCTCTCCACCACTCCCAGCCTCTGACGCACAGCCAACCACCAACGCCAAACACCAGACGCTTACAAACTGTGCTAGCAATCTGAGCATGGATGACGATTCTCGGAAGACATTTTTACTGTGCGAGCGGGCAAACTGCCGAAGCGCGCATCGTATCGCAGTTTGATTCCCTGGGTCAATGACAGATCGTCGGCGGAATGGCCGAAAAGTGAGTGGTCGAAATGCGAAACCGCTAGCGTCGATGCTTGCTGGTTCGTCGGTGCGTAGCTCAAACGCCGGTTTGCAAGTCGCGTTGGTAGAGTGCTAGCTGAGCCTCGAACGTCGCGGCGTCGATTTGCCATTGCGGGGCGGTGTCGATGTAGGTTTGGCAGTGGGCGACGAGCACGCGATACAGAAACTTGAACAGATGCCGGGGCACGCGGAGCGATCCAAAGGCCTCAATCAAGCGTGCATCGTCGATGCTTGGGTCAAACAGATCGCGGAGTTGTGGCGATTGCTCGTCGGCCTCTTCGTCATTTGCGCATGCTGCGACACGTGCATTCGCCAAGTCGTAAAGTGATTGGCCCGTCCACTGGAGCGAGGGGATCATGTTTTGCTTGTCGAGCCGGGCACGCTGGTAGAAGTCGCGGTTTTCACCTTCGACAAACTCGGCCAATTCGATCGGCAACAGCAGCTTGAGGCCGAGACCAGGCTGCTTGAGGAATTTGTTGTCGAGCATCGACCAAACGAGGCCACGCATGTTTTCCAGCGAACCGTTGATGAGATGCGGCTCGTCTACGCGATCGACCAGTACCACGATGCTGGTGAAGCCGCAGGCGTTTAGCACGCCTTGGAATTTGTAGAGCAGCTCGTAGCGGTCGTCGGTGCGATCTTTGTTGGGCAGCGGTTGGCCGTTGACGTCGCGGCCTGAGAACTGCATGAAGACTTGACGCAACGGGTTGACGTCACGCGTGACACAGCGCATTTTTCGCGAGACACTGAAGGCCTGCATCCACCAACGCCATACCTGCGCCAACCACGGCGCCCAACCGAGCGCGATGATCAGCCACGGCCAGACAGTGAGCATGATCGACCAATCGCGTTTCCACCAAAACACGTACGTCAACACAGCTGCCTTCACTGTCAGCCCAATGCCACGGACGCCCCAGCTTTGCCAGGGCATATACCAAAGCTTGCGACGCAGACGATACCAGCGCGATTGGAAGGCTTCGGTCAGCGAATTGTCGTAGCAGGCGGCGAGTAGCAGCAGGTCGCGTTTTTGAAATCGGTCGAGTCGCTTGCCGGCTTTGTCTGGCAGTGCGTTCGCTACAGAGCCGCTTGGTTGCGAGGCGCCCAGCAATCGATCAACGAGGCTCGTTACGCCCAACGACAGGATCGCGTCCATGTGGTCCCACAGTTTCCATTCGCTGAGCACTTTGGCAGGGTCGCGGCGTTTGCGTCCGCTGAGTCGATCGGCAAACCGATCGAGAAACGGATTGAAGTCGTCGTACTCAATGACAAACGCGCGGCGGTCGGCATGGTCGCGGTTGTGTTGTTCGATTTGCGCTGCGATCTGTAGCCGCATGGCCGTTTTGCCGGCGCCTTTTTCGCCAAAGACAATCGACGTGGCTGGGTTGCTGGGATCGCCGTAGACTTTATCCCAACTAGGGTGGAAAGTACTGGTGCGGCAACTGCCCTGAAAGACCGGGTCGGTCTGCGCATCTTCATCGGCAAACGGGTTGGATGCCATGCCATGATGAGCGAGTAGGTCGTGAAGTTTCATGCGATCGGTCGGCGGTGGAAGACGGACGGTTGTACAATTATAGGTTGCAAAATGTCCTCAAGTGGCAGCTGATTTCCGGTGGGGACAGGTAACAAAAGGCCTGTAAATGCTGGTCTTTGCGTCGATTGGAAGGTAGAATGAGGGCGGATGCTTAATACGATACTCGCAGGGAGATAATACATGGATCGCGAAGAGTTGATGACACTGATCCGAAAAGGGCCGGTACGAATCCTGATGAATGATGGTGAGTCCTACGAGGTTCCTAGTGTCGAGTTCGCTACGGTTAGCGACATTGCAGCCTCGGTTCTCTACCTCGCCGAGGACGGCAAGATGCGGATGATGCATCTCCCTTTGGTTACCATGTCAGGAGTCGAGCCAATTTCTGTGGACATGTGATAGCAACGGCGCTGCAAGATTACTGAAGGGTAGGATTCGATGCCCGAAACCGAACTCTCCGTAAATGTCGAACCACGCTACGGCTTCTACCCTTGGTGGCCCGAAGACGGCAACGACTGGATACATCCTGACGATGTGGAAGTGGCTCGCCAGATGATTCCCAGCCAGCGGGTCTTTCGTCGCGAAGGCGAAGCACGACCGTTTGTGTTGTTGTTCTACGGCGACGTGAAATTGCGAGTCTTGCGAACGCTGTGGCGAGAGGTCGACAGCGAGGGTTTCGAGCTGGGCGACATGGTCGAGGTGTTATCACGAATGCGGCATAATGAGCCGCACACGGGAACGATTCGCGAGATGCTGTGGGATGATCGTACCCGTAGGCTCCGGTATCAGCTACTCGTCAACGGCCAGCCGATGGCCAAGTTTTATACTTCTGAGGATCTTCGTCACGTCGAGCCAACGACTGAAAAACTTGGCGGGTGAAATTGCTTCGTTTGCGTCACCCTCGATATAGCTGAAATTGGCCGCGCAATAGCGTTCAATGGCATCGAGTAAAATCTGCTGGCGATCTTCAGGATTGCCGGGCGTCTGAAATAGCTTGACCACGGGGGGACTCTAAGAAAGATGCCCTTTAACGTTCGCGGTAGGTAATCCGGCCCTTAGTCAGGTCGTAGGGAGAGAGCTCCACACGGACTTTGTCGCCCGGCACGATCCGAATAAAGTGTTTCCGCATTCGCCCTGCTACGTGGGCGTTCACAACGTGGCCACCTTCAATTTCGACAAGAAACCGGGTGTTAGCCAGCGCCTGAGTCACCACGCCTTCTACTTCGAGGGCCTCTTCTTTTTGCTTCGTCATACAATCTCCGTGGTTGCTGCTTACTGAATCCCAAGTGTGAGGGACGCCAAATCACTACTATCTTAACACTTACGACCACCAGTTCCAACCTATAATAAGGATCAAGAGGGCTTGGGACTGGGCAAAAAGGTGCATTTGGACGGAGGTCGGAGCTACCTGCATGCCGTAGATCGTCGTGTTCGATCGCTGTCGGCCAGTCGTCGACCATGCCGATTACACCGTATTTGCCGAAAAAAATGTGCTCTGTCTTGCTCTGAGCCACATTCGACAGTTTGACGTACCTAGTAAATCTACGACAATGGATGGGATTGGCAGCCCGCTAACCCCAAACTTACGGCCTTCAGTGAGTACCTCTTCCTTTCCACGTTCGCCCGAAGAAGACGCCGTTCAGCGTGCCAAGCAAGAGATTCAAGGCTTGGTGCAGGAAGTCGTCGAGCTTTCGAAGACGGAGATCGAGCCGTCTGAATTTTACGCGGCCTTGATGGACAAATCGGTGGCAGCCCTAGCGGCAATCGGCGGCGTTGTCTGGACGCAAGAAGAGGGCGCTGGCCTACAGCTGGAATATCAAGTCAACCTGCGCGAAACCGGTTTGGCCGATAGCGAGACTGCCCAGCGACAGCATGGTCGGCTGCTTCAACAGGTGATTGAAAAGGGCGAGCCGGCACTGATCCCGCCTCACTCTGGCGCAGGAGGCGGCGACGATGGAGACGAATCGGCAGCGGCGAACCCGACCGACTACTTGCTGGTAATTGCACCGATCATCAGCGATCGGGGTGTCGACGGGTTGGTCGAAATTTTTCAGCGCAGCGGTGCCCGACCGACGACCCAAAACGGCTATCTGCGATTCTTAAAACAAATTTGCGAGCTTGCTGGCGAATACGTCAAGTCACGTCGACTGCGGCACTTTACGCATAAACAAACTTTGTGGGAGCAGCTCGAAGCTTTTACCGGTCTTGTCCACCAGGCACTCGACTCGCGCGAGACAGCTTACACAATCGCCAACGAAGGTCGTCGGCTGGTCGGCTGCGATCGTGTTACCGTCGCGTTGCGTAAAGGAACGAAGTATCAAATCAGCGCGATCAGCGGTCAAGACACTTTTGACAACCGCTCGAACATCGTGCGGCTGCTGCGAAACCTTGTCACGGCAGTCGCCAAAACGGGCGAAGACTTGTGGTTCGACGGCGATACGTCCGACTTGGCACCACAGGTCGAAAAGGTAGTAAACGCCTATGTTGACGAAGCGCACACCAAGCAGCTGGCCGTGTTACCACTCCGCGAAGCCGATCTCGAACAAGACGAACCGGGAGAGCGAAAGAAGAAAAAACGCGAGAACATTCTCGGCGCGATTGTGATCGAACAATTGGTCGACCAGCAGCAACCTGAGGGAATGCTGCAGCGCATCGAAGTGGTTCGTCGTCATAGCTCGACATCGCTAACAAATGCCCAAGAACACGAAGGGCTGTTTTTGCTGCCATTGTGGCGATTGTTGGGCAAGACGCAGGTGCTGACTACCGCCCGCAATTTGCCGAAAACTATTTTGGCGACGGTCGCGATTGCGGGGGCGATCGCTGCTTTGTGTCTTGTGCACTACGACTTTACGGTCGTGGCTGATGGCAAGCTACTGCCCAAACTGCGGCAAGACGTCTTTGCGAGCATCGATGGCAAGGTTCTTACTGTGCCCGTCGACACGGGCGATTTGGTGACCCAAGGGCAGTTGTTGGTGAAGCAGCGAAGCTTGGATTTGGAGGCTCAAATTATTCAGCTCCGGGGCGAATACAACAAGGTCTTAGAAGACATCATCTCGACCGATCGTCAGCTATCGATACTTTCGGCGAGCCCAGACGAGCAGCGCGAGACGGTTGAGAGCGAGCAGCTGATTGGCCGGCTGGAGCAGTTGAAAAAAACTCGCGAGAGTCTCGAACAGCAACAGAAACTACTGGACATTAAAGCCGAAAGTCTCAACATCCTCAGCCCAATCAACGGCAAGGTCGTGACCTGGGACATTCAGGAGTTGCTGAAAGGCCGCAAGGTCGCTACTGGCCAACGTTTGATGAAGATCGCCGACACCTCAAGCCCATGGGAGTTAGAAATTTTCATTCCCGAGGCGAAGCTGGGCCATATTATCAAATATCTGCAAACTCTACGAAAAGGCGACCCAAACGCGAAACTCGAAGTCGAATTTGTGCTAGCGACCCATACCGGCGAGCCGATTTTAGGCGTGGTGGAAAAGGTTGACACCAGCGCCGAGGTACATGGCGAAGATGGCAACACGGTGCGGATGCGAGTTTCGTTTCCGCAGGAGGCTCTCAAAAATTTAGTCAACGACCCAGCCACAGAACTCAAGGTCGGAGCCGACGTGAAAGCAAAAGTTCTCTGCGGCAAAGAACCCATTGGCTACGTTTGGTTTAGCGACCTGTTTGAGTTTGTCCAATCGCGAATTTTGTTTCGGTTGTGAGTCGTCGTGGAATAACCGGCTGAAACGCAGGCTCTGCCTGCCTCGGGAGGCAGAGCCTCCAAGACATTGCGGTCCCAGGCAGAGCCAGGGACCGAGAAACCCATACGAATATTGCCTAAGAGGATTCGTCGATGAGTGCTATACCCTATTTCGCTTTCTTCTTGCTATTTGGTCCCGTGGCAGAGCCTGCGAATCGCTACACAACTGCCGATGGTAATCCGGTCGTACAGCCGGCGATCGTTAAAGTACAGGATGAGGCCAAGATTCCGGCGATGGAAGCGGGCGTGATCACGCATTTTTCGGTGAGAGAAGGAGCACGTGTTAAGAAAGACGATATTCTTGCTGTTGTTGACGACCGCGAGGCGAAAGCCCGACTCAAGATTGCAAAATACGCCGAGCTAGCGGCATGGAAAATCGTGAATCAAGACATCGAAGAGCGCTACGCCCGGGCAGCTGCCGAGTTGGCTGATGCGGACTTGAAGAAAGATATGGAAGCGAATCGTCAGGTGAAAGGTTCTGTTGCTGGCAGCGAGATCGAGCGGAAAAGGCTCGATTTCAAACGAGCGGAGTTGCAAATTGAAAAGGCTGCGAACGACCGTATCATGGCCAAGTATGATGCCAAAACTAAAACCGCCGAACGAGAAGCTGCCGCAATGGCCCTCGAATGGCGGACGATCCGCGCTCCGTTTGATGGGGATGTCGTGAAAACTTTTGTGCATCAGTCCGAGTGGGTTCAACCGGGCGAGCCTATTCTCAAGTTGGTGCGATTTGACAAGCTCTATGTCGAAGGACATCTTCTAGCTCAAAATTTCGATCGTTCGGAAATTCTGGGGAAACCCGTTACGATCGAGTTGGTCAAAGCACACGACCGGAAAGTGACCGTCTCGGGAAGAATCGTCCACGTCGACCAGATGCTCCAGGGTCGAGGCCGTTACACGGTGCGAGCTGAGGTCGATAACGAATTGGTCAACGACAGCTGGCTGCTCCAACCCGGTGGTGTTGTACGTATGACGATCCACCTGAAATAGCCCTCGGCTCTGCCGGAGGATGGATCACGAATAACCGTTCCATTGAAAATCACCCGTTCACTAATCCCCCGGCAGAGCCGGGGGCTACTCGTCACAATTCCACATGGCCACACTTGCAGACAGCATAGTTTCTAGTTCGTCGCGTAAGCTGGCGATCCGCGTGCGGCCCGATCTCTCTGCGCGCAAGCAACGGTATCAGGGGCGATCTTACTGGGTGGTAAAAGACCCGGTTGGATTACAGTATTACCGTTTCGAGGAAGAGGAATTCGCTATCCTACAAATGCTCGATGGCGAGTCGAG
>JAJDEE010000461.1 GCA_029259975.1 Planctomycetota bacterium | reverse complement strand
AGTCAGAGATATACCATTTGACGATGAACGCGCGATCTACAAAGACCCTCGGGTTTTCGTTGGAACGGAACTAAACGACGGTGAAAACCGGTTGATGATGCCTGAGGGTAGTCCACAGGCCAGTCGGACTATCCCTGGGTTTAGTTGGATTTATCTGCAGCGATTAGCAAATCCCTTGCTGCCTTGGAACCCTGAGCCAGGAAAGCTTGGACACAGCTCGGGGCTTGCGGTTAATCCGTATAGGTCCGTGGATTCGATGGGAGTTAACGTTACGACGTTTAATGGGCAAGAGCCAAGCGAACTACGCTGGGCCAATGGTGCCGATCGAAGTCTTAATGCTGGCTGGGAAACCTTTGGAGACTTACGAACAATAGCGAGTTTTTCTAGTTTGCAGCGAGGACGCTCTAATGATCCGACAGATCCTGGAGTTGACCTTCTAGGCACCTCTGGCTTGCAGGCTTCAGCACGTGCTACAATTCCTCGGACTTATTCTGACCCAGCAATTGAAGCAAACCTGTGGAACCCAGAAGCACTGGGGACGGTTGGTGCAAATCTATCTGCGGGGTATTGGAGAAACAGGGCCGGCGTAGACGGTAATGGTACTGACCCAAATGATATCAATGATGCGAGGCACCCAAGTAACATCAGTATTAATCCAGCTCTATTGGCGGAGAAAGTATACAATTTTGGCGGAATCCCTGATTGCACACTTGGCTTTTTGAATGAACCGTTTCGTGCTGCTGGTAGCGACCCTAATGAGCTATCGCAGCCATTTCCTTGGCTCACTTGGAACAACCGCCCGTTTGCGAATGCGAACGAGCTTATGCAGGTACCTGCTTATCGCTCTTCGCAATTGCTGCGTGCCTTCTCATTTAGGAATACTCCGTCATCTCAGTTAGAAAAGTATAATGAGAGTGTTACCGAGATTAATTACTCCGACACTAGCACTCCTAATAACCCGAATCCGCCAAAACTTATTCTGAAAACCGACGGCCCCTACGGCCACTTGTTAAACTTCTTCCGAACGAGTAACACCGACAATAGTGGGTCAACACTAACGGCTGACAAATCCGGCATTGCTGGAATGTATCGCTTGCTCGATTACGTCCACGTCCCAAGCCCGTTTGTGAAGACTGAAACCTGGCTGAGTCCAGCAAGTTTTGGCAACTCGAATGTGACGGGCGTCAACGACCCTCGCTACCAGCGACAACCGCCGTTTAATCGGATTGCCGAGTACCGCGAACCGGGGCGAGTGAATATCAACACGGTTGTTAACGAGGCCGTGTATTCGGGCTTGATGCATAAGGACGGGATAGAAGTGATTAGCCCCTCGGCTACTGGGCAAGTCCATCCCGGCCCGACTTGGGAGAATCTTAACATCAGCCGCCGTGGTTATACCGGAGGCAATTTCCTATTGCAGCTAGATTCCTCGATACCGACCTTCTTTGCTAACCCCTTCCGCTCGGCTGATGCCGCTGATTTGGTGCCAAGACCAAACATGCTGCGAACGGGCGTCGATTGCACGATGCAACGTAGCGAGGGAAGTACAGCAGGTGCCAACGCGAAAGCTATTGACGATCCGCTCTTTGCTGCCGCCACCACGAATCCGTACAACAACGCCGATCGCAACCCGTACTTCCGCTATCAACCGATGACCCGCCTGTCGAGCATGACCACGACACGGTCGAATGTCTATGCGGTGTGGGTGACGATCGGGTTTTTTGAAGTCGAGAAAGCGCCCGATTGGCTTGCCAATGATCCATTTCCGACTCCAACCGGCAATGTGCCGGTTCGGACGGTCTTCCCAACACAAGCACTTTATGATCGCGTATACCCCGAAGGCTACATGCTTGCCAAAGAAGCCGGCAGCGACACGGGCGACATTCGCCGGGTGCGCGAGTTTGCGATGATCGATCGGACGGTGCCGGTCGCGTTCGAGCCGGGCGAAAATCACAACGTCGACAAAGCGATTCGATTGCGGCGTAGGATAGAGTAGAGGAGGCGCGAGTTGTGAGGCGCGAGGCGCTAGTTTTATTTCCTGTCCCGGCGCGTCGGGACTGATAAACACGGATAGGATTGAACGCTTAAAAGAGAGGAACGACAATGAATACCACTTCCATATTTGAACTTAGTTCACCTGAAAAACTCCAATTGGTTGAGGACCTTTGGGACGACTTGGCTGCGACCCCGTCTGAGGTTCCAGTCCACGATTGGCAAAAAAAGGAATTGGCGCGACGCAAAGCTAACTTGGAAAACAATCCGGTTTCCGCTGTTTCCTGGGAAGAGGTAAAAGCAAATATCAGGAGTCGGTATGGCAGCTAAGTTGGTCTTCGCCAAAGAAGCTGAGCAAGATATTTTCGAGGCCTATGACTGGCACGAAAAACGTCGGCAAGGTTTAGGAGAAGAATTTCTTAGTTGTGTCGAAGCTTGTTTTCAGAGAATTTGCCGCGCGCCAGAAATGCACGCAAAGGTCCACGAAGATTATCGTCGGGCCTTGGTGAGACGATTTCCGTATGCAATTTTCTACGTGCCTAATGGTAACACGGTAACAATTTATTCAGTGTTTCACACATCCCGAGATCCTGACAAATGGCGAGAACGTTTGCGATGATCGATCGGTCGGTGCCGGTCGCGTTCGAGCCGGGCGAGAATCATAATGTCGACAAAGCGATTCGATTGCGGCGGCGGGTAGAGTGACAAAAAAGGGAACCGCGAAAGTAACGAAAGACATAGCGGCGTTGCCAATAAACTAGACATAAAAAAGCCTCTCACGGAGGCACTGAGACACGGAGGGAATAGGAGGTTCTTGCTTTGTGCCTTTGCGTCTCTGTGAGAGTTTTACTTGGGTTGCGGCAGTGACCACATTAGTTCCCCGCCTTTTTCGTGGTTCTTCGTAGAGGGTGGTATGCGGAAAGCAGTGGCCAAGAATAGGCTCTGACTGTTTGTTGGCGGTGTTATAAAATGGGTGGGTACGAGTTTTGTGAACCGCTGATGAACGCTAATGAACGCTAATTGCAAAGAGTCGCGTTTGTGCATTTCATGGTGGATTGGAAGTTGCCGTAGCGGGGACGTCTTCGTCACCGCGAAAGAGAGACCGTAATGCGCGGTGACGAGACGTC
>JAJDEE010000047.1 GCA_029259975.1 Planctomycetota bacterium | reverse complement strand
ATACCAACATGCGCTGCACGCTGCTTGTCGATGTTTCGGCAAGTATGCAGTACGGCAGTGGTCCACTCAACAAATACGAGTACGCCGCGACCGTCGCGACGAGCTTGGCCTACTTGCTGCTAAAACAGCACGATGCGGTCTCGTGTATTGCTTTTGACGACGCGATCCGTGCGCGGACACCGCTCCGTAGTACGCAAAAACATCTGAAATCGATTGTCGCGGCACTCGACGCAAGCAATCCACAAAACAAGACGGATGCCGGTGCAATACTGCGTGAAGTCGCCGAGGTCAGTCCCCGTCGGGGCATGGTCACGGTCGTATCCGACTTACTCGGCGACGTCGAATCAACGCTACGCGGACTGCGTCTATTGCGACAACGCGGACACGACGTGCTAGTACTGCACGTGATGGACGACGACGAACTTGACTTCCCGTTTGATGCCCCAACGCGTTTTGAAGGGCTGGAACTGCCGCAACATCTCACGTGCAATCCACGTGCGTTACGCGAAGGCTATCTAGCAGCACTCGAGCGTTTTTTAACCAGCCTACGTCGCGGCTGTGCACGCGACGCGATCGATTACCAACTCATTCGCACCAGCGAACCGCTAGACGCTGCCTTGGCAGCCTTTTTATGCCGCCGTGGAACGATGGCGAGGATGCATTAGAAGAGGCGCAAGTTGCGAGTTTTGTAAGCAGTAAGCAATGACCAACAGTTCCAACCTGATAACTCGCGCCTCGCGCCTCACAACTCGCGTCTCACAATGACCTTTCTCTTCCAATCACTGCTGACCATCGGCTTGCCGTTGATTGCGCTGCCGCTATTGATCCATTTGATCAACTTGCGTCGGCATCGGCGTGTGGAGTGGGCGGCGATGGACTTTTTGTTGGAGAGTCAGAAACGTAACAAGAAGTGGATCTTCTTGCGGCAGCTTTTGCTGATGCTCTTGAGGACGGCTGCTATCGCACTGGTAGTTTTCATGTTAGCGGGACCAGTCTTGCAATTCCAATGGGGGCGATTCTTTGGCAAAGGAACGACGCATCATTTGGTGCTATTGGATGATAGCTACTCAATGTCTGATCGTTGGGACCGCTCGACGGCTTTTGCCGAAGCCAAACGTATCGTCGAACAGTTGCTCGATCAAGCGACCAAGCAACCGGGTGATCAAAAGCTAACGCTGTTACGATTTTCGCGGGCGGGCGAGTTGGCTGCGGGTGCCGAAGGCGAGGGGCTAGAGCAACCGCTCAGTCGGCAAAGCCACGAAGAAATTGTTGCGAAACTCAATCGGCTGTCTGTCGCTGAAAGTGATGCTGGGCCGATGGAAACCATTCAGGCAGCTTTGAGCTTACCGGAGCCGACCGAAGACGAAACGCGTCTCGTTTATTTAATTTCTGACTTTCGCAAAGAGCAGTGGCAGAACAACCCCGAGACGGGCGAACTGCTGAGCCAGCTTCGTCAGCAGGCTGCCCAATTGCAGTTGATTCAATGTGTCGACCAATCGCGGCCCAATTTGGCAATCACTAGCCTCGAACCTGAATCGGGCATCCGTGCCGCCGGTGTTGAGACCTGGATGCAGCTAGCCGTGACCAATTATGGCGAACAGCCCGCCGAGGTTGTAGCAGCCACAATTTTGCAGAATGGCCACAAATTGCCTGCTGTACAATTCGAGAAAATAGCGTCAGGCGAAACCGTGACGAGGCGATTTCGCGTCATGTTTGCGACGGCTGGGGCGCATCAGCTCCAGGCAAAGCTTGACGGTAGCGGTTTCTTCCAGAGGAAGGGGCAGGAACAAGGCGATGCCGTCGAAATCGACAACACACGCTACTTCGCTTGTGATATCCCCGCTGTATTTCCGGTCTTGCTGATCGATGGCTCACGCGATGGGGATGACGGATATTACCTGCGTACCGCGCTCAGCCCCGGCGGCAGCAGCAAGCCGGGCTGGAATCCAGAAGTTCAGCGTACCGAGTTCCTACGACAGCACGATCAACTCGACAAGTTTGCCGCGATCTGCCTACTCGATGTGCCTCGGCTAGACGAACCAGAAGTCGCTGCGCTAGAAAACTATGTCGAACAAGGCGGTGGGCTTGGTGTTTTTCTTGGGCCTCGTGTGCAAAAAACTTTTTACAATGAGCGTCTGTATCGCGACGGCGAAGGATTGTTGCCAATGATGCTCGACGTGCCGACACAGCTATTGGCAGTTGCCGAACCTGGCACGCCTGACATCAAGGTGAGCGACCATCCACTGTTTCGCATCTTTGGTGGGCAGCGAAATAGTTTTCTCTCGGTAGCGGCAGTCAATTTTTACTACGCCATCGATTCCACATGGCGGTTGCCAGAAAGCGGCGTAACGAGCGTACTAGCGAGTCTACGCAATGGCGCGCCTTATGTTGTCGACAAGCAATTCGGTGATGGGCGTGTGGTCGTGCAGCTTTCCAAGCTTTCGCCGAAATCGACTAATCTAGGTAGTTGGAGCAACTGGAGTCTGAATCCGGTCTTTCCTGTCTACGCAAACGAACTGATTGGTTATTTGTCGGCGTCGCGGAGACAATCGGAGCAACGCGAAATCGGCACGGAACTTATTCTGAAACTCCCAGAAGCAGCATACGAACCTGAAGCAGAAATACGCCAGCCTCGCAGCAAAGGTGGCGAAACAATCGTGGTGACTCCCAACGTAGAAGAGGGACAGTACGTAATCGACGCCGGACTCGGTGAAG
Organism: Planctomycetota bacterium; assembly: GCA_029259975.1. Classification (GTDB taxonomy): domain Bacteria; phylum Planctomycetota; class Planctomycetia; order Pirellulales; family Lacipirellulaceae; genus Bythopirellula. The sequence continues at coordinate 1,128 of JAJDEE010000047.1, read as the reverse complement.
TTAGTGGAGTGTGGGAGTTTGAAGTGCGACCACGCCAAGGCAATGTCGAGCGACGTCTGTTGGCGGTGAATGTTCCCCCAGGCGAGGGCGACTTGCATCACCTAGACCGCGAGGGATTGGCACGGCAGCTACAAGGAATCGACTACAAATTTTCATTGGCTTCTCAAATGACTGCTGCGGGGACCTCGTTTGCCGGTTTCCGTCTGGGTGATACCTTCTTCTACGTGCTGCTCGGCATGTTGGTTGTAGAGCAGTGGTTAGCGTACAAAACCAGTTATCATTCTCGTCCGATAAAGAGCGTATGATCACACCTCCCGCATCAATGGTGAATCTCCTCGCCCAGACAACCTCTGGCGGCGAGCAGGTGCGCGAATTGGTCGCTTACGAGCTAGGGCGACTGGCGAAGTTCGACGATCCTCGCATGATGTGGACTTTGGTCGGTGCTGCTTTTGTATTGTTGGCTGGTTATGTCGTGTGGTTTTATTATCGTGAACGCAGTGCGCTACGCGGTCCGATGCGTGCGCTGCTAACGGGTTTACGAATCGTTGCTTTGTCTGCGCTGGCACTCTACTTTCTGAGTCCCGAAAAGCGTGTCGATCAGCAGATCGTTACCGAGTCGCAAGTCGTTGTGCTCGTTGACACGAGTCAAAGCATGTCGATTGAGGACGAAACTTCTCCTCAGCAGGCAAGGATTTCGCGCAGCAAGGCTGTGCATCAAATGCTCGTCGAGTCTCCATTACTTGCCTCGTTGCAACAGGAACAAAATGTTGTATTGGCGGTGTTTGATGAAAAATTGAATCGCGTGATGCGTTGGGAACGAAATTCTACACAGGGCGATCAGGAAAAAACGCCAGGAAAATCGGCCGCGTGGAGCGAGCGGCTGCTCCCACGCGGAGACGAAACTCGGCTTGGAAACGCCTTGCGTGCTGTGCTAGAAGAAGAGAGCGACGGACCGCTGGCGGGGGTAATTGTGCTTTCGGACGGTGGGCAAAATAGTGGCGTCGAGCCACTGGAAATAGCCGAATTGGCGGGCGAGCAGCAGACACCTTTTTTTACAGTTGGAGTGGGTTCGACAGAGCCGCGTCGCAATCTGCGGATACAAGAGCTGACGGCACCTGCGCGTGTCTA
>JAJDEE010000460.1 GCA_029259975.1 Planctomycetota bacterium | reverse complement strand
TTTGCTTTTTGCTACTCCGCTCCGAGGCCGTTGGACACCTGGTACTCACCTACCCAGAAATTCATTTTTTCACCATCGCGGCATTCATCGTGATCGGTCGCTACACCGGGTATCGACTAACTGAGCTGTGGCGATTTCGCGATTTGGTGAAAGACAAGACAGCATCGGATGTCGCCTCCACTCAAGAGCCAGGCGACAAATCGTCACCATGACGCAGAGAATTAAAGCGAAGAGCATTGAACGCACAACGGGAAGCGGGGGTGGTTTCCGGCGTTTTTGGGCTTGGCCTGACGAGCTGCGCTTTAGTGGCATCTTGGGCATCAACGACCGCAATGTTTCGTACATCGTTGAAAACAACCCACGGCGACTCTATCCTCGCCTCGACAACAAATTGCTGACCAAGCAGATCTGCCAAGAAAACGGCATCCCCGTTCCCGAAACGTATGGTGTGCTGAGCGAGCATAGCCAACTCCGTCAGTTTTGCGAGAAAGTAAGCAGCCTGAGCGAGTTCGTCGTCAAACCGGCGAGTGGTGCCGCAGGCCGTGGAATTGTGGTGATTGCCAGCCGCAGCGGTGATAGCTTTTTTACGGCCGGCGGACGCGAAATCACGGCTAGCGATCTGCGTTATCACCTCTCGACAATTATTTCGGGGCTGTACTCGTTAGGCGGGCAAGAAGACAGTGCGATCTTGGAGCAACGTATTGTCAGCCATCCGACGATCATGAATCTAGCCATCGAAGGCACGCCTGACATCCGAGTGATCCTCTATCGGGGGATACCGGCGATGGCAATGATTCGCCTGCCAACAACCCAATCGGGCGGCCGTGCAAACTTGCATCAAGGTGCCGTCGCGGCGGCGATCGACCTCGCTAACGGACTCACGTTTGGCGGAGTTTGCGAGAATCGGGCCATCACGCACCACCCTGATACCAAACAACTCATCGCCGGCATCGAAATACCCGCTTGGCGCGAAGTGCTCGACGCGTCGATGCGCCTGTCCGACGAACTCGAGATGGGCTACGTCGGTGTTGACTTTGTGATCGACGCCAAGATCGGCCCCGTCGTGCTCGAAGCCAACGCCCGCCCCGGCCTCGCAATCCAACTTGCCCATCGCGAGGGCATCGTACCACGTCTAAAATTCATCGATTCGCTCTCGCCCGCCCAACGCACCGGAGACCGCCGCTGGGAACTCATCCCGGGTTTGGCCGGCGAGCCGGAAATGCCGCTACGCATTCTGGCATAAGTCTTATGATTGCAAAGTCGAACTGCGGTTAGGCGAGCAGCAGATGAGAATTTACCTGATGGCGAAAGAATTGCTTAAAAATTAACCACAACGACACAACGGGCACAACGTGAAATCTACGTTGTGCCCGTTGTGTCGTCGTGGTTCGCTTCATTTGTGGCAAAAATGGATGTCGGTTGGGGCAGGTAAATTCCTATCTGCCGCTCGCCTTACGCTGCGACGGACTGGTTTGTCTGTCGCCTGATGGTTGTGGTCGGGAGTCGATTTCTTGCTCCAAAGGCTTGAATCGTTTCTGCCCCACATTGCGTAACCGTCAGACTCCAATAGTCGATTGCAGAGGGTTTGAAAATCCTACCCTAGTTGGACACTTTGGAGTCTGCGATGGCCTTTCCGGTAAGTTGTTTTGTATAAAAGACTTACGGAGAGCGCTAGCATCCCGATCGAGTTTGGCACACGGACTGCGTTAAGCTGAGTCGTGTGACACGCCGCTGCGTGTCTGACAACAGACGTTGTTCGCGAAGAGCGGGCACCGTCAGGTCAACAGTGTTCGGCTCCAAGGCCAAGGGATGTACGGCTTGGGCAACACAGGCCTCTTTTCAATTCCTCTGTTCAAATCATCAAAATGGGCACATCTTGCCCACATGCGGAAAAGGAACACCAATGGTCGCTCCACTTAAGACGAGAAAGATTTTTTGCACGGTAATTCGGGTGTCGGTAGCCGACGATAACTCCATGAGACCCAACAACCAACGACTCGACAGCCAATCATTCAACAACAGACTCAACAGCCGCCCCAGCGATCTTCTGCCGTGGGCAGATCCCTACATCGCACGGCTAGTGACCAAGTTGCAAGACGAAGTGCGTGACGAACGGACACAATCTCGTTTGGCCTCGCGAATAACACGTACCTGCCTCGCCGAGCTAGAACCACCAAGCCCTAGCACCGACAACGATTGGGACTGGGACGACGAGCCGCGTTGGTCGATGCACGACGAACCTTAACAGGCTTGTGAATGGAGGGGGGCGTTAGACGGATGCTAACGCGTTTGACAAATTGCAACCCCTTGCAGCGTGATCCATCGACGAAAGGAATCGTGAGATGCTGACCTATTTGAGTTGCTGTTTAGCAGTCCACTACGCTCGGAAGTACAGCCTGACTTGGCTAATCCCAGTCAAACGTCTGCGTTTAATGGCCGACGCAACTCAGCCGCAATAAAAAACGAGCCGGTGATACAAATTAGCGGCTCGTTTGTTTCGGCTTGTGAGGCAAACTGCTGAGCCAACTGCCATGCGTCTAAGGGCGTCGCCGACTCGATCACTTCTACCGCAAGATTAGCGATCGACGACTGCTCTCGAACAATCTGAGCCAATTTATCAGTAGGCACGGCGCGCAAGTTGTTTTGATATTCGGTTGCAATCACCCGATCGAAATGTGGTAGCAATACTCGAACGATCCCGGGCACGTCTTTGTCTTTGCTTGTCGCGAGAATGAGTATCCGCCTCTCGGTGGCAAAGCTAGTCGTCAGCACATCGACCAATGCCTGAGCGGACGCCACATTGTGAGCAACATCAAGCACCACAGTCGGCCGTCGACCCACAACCTCCACGCGCGCCGGCAACATCAACTCCGCCAATCCGACGCGGATCGATTCGTGTGAAATCGACCAACCCTGGCGTTGCAATTCAAAGCATGTCGCAACTGCGAGCGCCGCATTGGCCGCTTGATGCTCACCCAGTAGTCTCAAAGGAACTCCTTTTAGCTCGACGGTATGGTCGCAAAAGGTTCCCGAGAAATCGAGCTGCCCCGTTTGTTGCTGCTGATCCAGTTGCAGCGGCGGACGGTACGCATGGGTAAAATCGTGCCCTGCCTCAAGCATTCGGCAGCCATGCTGCTGGGCAATTTCAGTGATCATCCGTCGAGGCTCGTCGTCGAGCGGTCCGCAAAGCACCGGCACGCCCGGCTTGATGATGCCTGCTTTTTCTGTGGCAATTTCGCCGAGCGTATTACCAAGCTGTTTGGTATGATCGAAACTAATACTCGTGATGACTGTTACCGCCGGCTGACAAACATTGGTCGAATCCAGCCGCCCGCCTAAGCCCACCTCCAAAATCGCCAAGTCGACCTTGCATTGGGCAAAATACATCAAGGCAATGGCCGTCGTGATCTCGAAGTAGGTAGGGCTAAGCGAACTGTCCGCCGAGCTAACCGCTTCTTGATCCATTGCCAACACCACCGGTCGCAACTGATCGACCAGATCAACCAATTCGCCAGCAGAACACGGCAGGCCGTTGATCGCAAAACGCTCTTCGATCCGCTCCAAGTGTGGCGAGCTAAACAGCCCCACCTCGTAGCCGGCTGCATGCAAGATGCTACCGACTAGCGCCGAAGTCGAGCCTTTTCCTTTGGTGCCCGCCACATGGACAATTGGCATCCCTGCGTCGGGATTGCCCAACCTTGTTAGCAGCTGCCGCATACGGTCGAGTTTGAGTTGCCGTTGCCCGTACGGCAACACAGGCATCCGCTCGTAGTTGATGCGGCCAAGCAGAAACTCGTGCGCGGTATTACGCCGGGAGTTTGAAATTTCAGAACCGCTCGCCATGCTATTTCCCAGATCCCTGAAACACCCTTGTCATTCGCCAAGCCTCATTACACCGGAACGTGAAGGATACACCTTCTCACCCCCACAATCTACACGATCCGCACAGGTCAAGGTGGAACCCAGAGGATCACCTGGACCGTAGGCCGCCGGGTCACCTTTCACGTCAAAGAATATCGCCACGGCGGCCGGCAGATCACCGAACGTCTCGCTGGTACCGAATTTGTGCGGCGATTTTTACTGCACATTCTGCCCACGCGCTTTCGGCGGGTGCGGTTCGGCTTAAAATCCGCTCGTTCTTTGCCTTTATCGTAAGCCAAACGTCACCTTAGGAATTCAGATTCCGGACAGAATCATACCCTAAAGGTTTCGCCTAAAGGCGAGGGCTTTTGACCCAGGGCAAGGACAGTGAAGGATCGTTCATAAAATAAGTGGCGGATTTTGATCTATAGCGGCAGGGCGCAAGCCCTCCGGTGTCGCAAACC
>JAJDEE010000459.1 GCA_029259975.1 Planctomycetota bacterium | reverse complement strand
GATGCGCCTACCGGCGATTGGTCCGCTGACGAGCGAAAGGCACTTGCCGAATTGGCTCAAGAATGGCTGACAAGCGACGCGATTCCCTCGGCCCGTGCCGAAGAGTTTATCGCAAATGGCATCCCAGACCATCTCGAGTCGAAACTGAAATCGGATGAGAAGCTGCTAGTCAAAAAAGTTTACAATGCTCAAACTCGTCACACTCAGCTAGTCAACTATATCGCTCGTCGCACGATCAGCAAGTACGGCTGCTTTGGCTGTCACGATATCCCCGGCTTCGAAGACGCCAAGCCGATTGGCACCGCACTGGCAGAGTGGGGACGCAAAGAATCGTCAAAGCTCGCGTTCGGGAACATTCATAAGTTCCTCGCAGGAACTGGCCGCCCAGGTGATGATACCGTCCAGGTCCAAGCTGGCCACGTCCAAGCTGGCCATGACGAACATGCCGACGACGAACATGCCGGCCATGGGCATCTCGACCCAGCCGACTTCGATCCCGACACGAGCTATTTTGTTCAGTCGCTCAATAGCCATTCACGGGACGGTTTCATCTGGCAGAAATTGCGGATGCCTCGCAGCTACGATTACAAAACGACTCGCAATAAGAGCTACAACGAGCGTTTGCGGATGCCGAAGTTTCCGTTCGATGCCGGAGAGCGCGAAGCGATCATTACCTTTGTGCTAGGACTCGCGAACGAAGCGCCGTCTGAAAAATACATCTACAAGCCGGATGTGCGACAAGAAGCGATTGTCCAAGGCCGTCAGGTTTTAGATCGCTTTAACTGTGCCGGTTGCCACACGCTGAAAATGGAAGAGTGGCAGCTTGCCTTTGAGGAAGGTACTTTTGACTCGCCAAGCGTTGTCGAGGACTTTCCCTTCTTGGCAAAACATTTTTCGGAAAAGGCAGTCGCCGAATCGTTGGCAAGAGACCACCGTGGTCAATTCCATGCGACACTTAACGGTCATCCGGTAACAAATCAAGAAACCGGCCTAGCCGAACGCGTCGATGAAGACGGTTTGCCAATCGAAGCTGACGACGACGAGTCCGAGCCGTACTACTTATTCAAGCTCTGGGACGACGCACTCGTCGAGGGCCAACCGTGGCTCATTGGCCTCCAAGACCTATTGGTGCCTGCAAATCCCGAAGGCTACGGCCCGGCGAACGGAGAAGCCTACGCTGCCTGGGGTGGTGATCTCACTAGGTATTTGTACCCACGAGTTATCGAAAATGCAAAAGCGATCAACCCTCAAGTCAATGGCTCGGAAGCGTGGGGATGGTTGCCACCACCGTTGATGGCTGAGGGTGACAAAGTGCAGACCGACTGGTTGCATGGATTTTTAATGGATCCGACACCGATCCGCCCGGCTGTGGTGATGCGGATGCCTAATTTTCACATGTCGTCCGACGAAGCTGCGAAGCTGGTCAACTATTTTGCTGCCGCATCGGGTGCCGAATTTCCATACGAGTACAAGTCGCGGCAGAGCGCCAGCTACTTGGCCGAGCAAGAAGCAGGCCACGACGACCGCTTAAGCGAAGCGATGGGCATTGTTGTTAACGGCAACTACTGTGTAAAATGTCACGCCGTCGAAGATTTTTCGCCTCAAGGCGACCCCACGACGTTCGGGCCGAATTTGGCCGATGTGCATCGCCGCCTGCGACCCGATTACCTGCAACGCTGGGTTGCCAACCCAAAACGTATTTTGCCTTACACCGGTATGCCAGTGAACATCCCGTATAAAGCCGACGCTGGAAATCTCGGTGGGATCGCGCAAACGATCTTCCGCGGCACAAGTATCGAACAGCTTGATGGCTTGATTGATTTATTGATGAATTTCGATACCTACGCCAAACGCCAAACCTCGGTCACTCCTATGGTCGAAGCGGCAGCCGCCAAAAATAGACCCGCTGCGTCGAGTACCGACACCTCCGACACAACGCCCAACAAACCTCCACGTAGTTAATTCATTGTTAATCCATTTGAGGACTTATCATGAAAACGCAGCTCATTGCAACGATTTATTCCTTGTCACTTCTGCTGGCAATGTTTGCGAATGCAAATGCCGCTGATTGGGGTAACCTCAAAGGCCGACTCGTTTTCGAGGGCGATCCCGCCAAGCCCGACAAAATCAACGTCAACAAAGACGTGGAATACTGTGGCAAACACGACCTCGTCGACGAAACAATCATTGTTGGTGAGAACGAGGGTCTCACGAATGCATTGATTTACTTGTACGTTAAAAAAGGCAAGTCTGTAGAGGTGCATCCAGACTTAGAAAAGGCTGGTGTAGAACCCGTCGTTCTCGACAATAAGGGATGTCGGTTCGAGCCTCATGTCATGTCGTTACGCACAGGCCAAAAGCTAGAAATTCGTAATTCAGACACTGGAATTGGTCACAACACAAACGCAGCTCTGTTTCAGAATCCAGATTTCAACCAATTGGTCTCCGACACATCGCCTATCGAAAAAGTGTTTGAAAAGACCGAACCTGTGCCATGTACTTTTGCCTGCAACGTACACCCTTGGATGAAGGCGTTTGTATTGATTCGTGATAACCCCTACATGGTAGTCACAGGTACAGACGGTAGCTTTGAAATAAAAAACATACCGGCCGGCAAACATGAGTTTATTTTCTGGCAAGAAAATGTTGGCAACCTGCGTAAACTCAAAGTTGGTGATACGAAGACCAGCCGAAAAGGTCGTGCAAAATTGGTAATCCCCGCCGGTGACACACTCGACCTAGGTGACATCAAAGTTTCCGCAAAGATATTAGGCAAGTAATCTATGACTCTCCAGAAAAAACTTCTGTTCTCGCTGCTCTGTTTGGCATCGCCGCTTGTGGTAGGTTGCCAACGAGCCGACGAACTCGGACCCATTGCCACGGCTACTGCAGCAAACACCATTCGCGAAGCCTTCACGGATGGCGTGAGTGACTCGAGCGCGGGCAGCGAAGCCAAAGCAGCGGGTTCAGGTTGGGCCACACTCAAAGGCCGCTTTGTTTTCGAGGGTACTCCGCCAGAAATGCAACCGTATAACGCCAATAAGGATCAAGCGGCCTGTACCATTAGTGGTAAAGCTCCGCTACAAGAAACTCTGTTGGTCGATTCTGCGACGAAAGGTATTGCAAATGTGGCAATTTACATTCGCAAGGTCTCTCGTGTCCATGAGTCAGCTGCCTCGAACGACACGAGTCTCGATTTTGATCAAAAGCAGTGTGTCTTTCTGACGCACGTCTTCCCGATGACCCTTGGTCAAACGATGGCGATCAAGAACAGCGATAACGTTGGCCACAATACGAACATCGAAGGCAAGAACGGCTTTAACCAAACCATTCCTGCGGGACAAACGATCGATTTTAAGCCACAAAAAGAAGAAGCAGTTCCTGTGGGCATTCGTTGTAGTATCCACCCTTGGATGTCGGCGTATTTTTTGCCTCGCAGTAATGGTTACGTAGCTATTACTGCTCCAGACGGTTCATTTGAAATCGCCAATGTGCCCGCTGGCGAAGATCTCGAAATCCAAGTTTGGCACGAAAGTGCAACAGGACCTGGAGGAGCTTTGGTTTTGAGTACTTCTGCAGCCAAAGAATTAAAGTGGTCGAAGAAAGGCCGGTTTAAGATCAAGCTGGCCGAAGGCGAAGAGAAGGAGTTAAAAATCACAGTCCCCGCTGCTGCTTTGGGCGGCTGAGATTTGGATAGGAACCACGAATCACACGAATAGGATGCTGTGTCATTTTTTCGTGCCGTTCGTGTTATTCGTAGTTCTTAGGTAGAATTTTGAATCAATCAAACTTGTGAATGATGTTGGTGGTCGTGCGATGAACCCGAATAGTAGTCGGAAAATTTTGCTTGGTGTGCTGGTTGTAGCGACCCTCTCTGTCGGCTGCGGTAAGGTCGATCCGCCTGCGTTTCGGATGAACATGGTCGAGGCCGTGTCTTATGAAACTTCGCCTGAGTACCAGCAAGAAATTGCTGATGTTCTGAGCGCTCTGTTCGGAACGCCGGATGAGCCTTTTGCACTGCCCCAGACAGGACTCGATGCGAGCAAGATTAGTCGGTCCGCTGGCCCGGCCTGGAGTGACGAAGAAGGCTACAATTTTGGCTTGTATCGCAAACATTGCGTTCATTGCCACGGCATCACAGGCGATGGCCGAGGCCCTACTGCACTGTTTCTAAATCCTTACCCTCGCGATTATCGTCCAGGCGTTTATAAATTCAAGTCGACCTATAACCCAGCCAAGCCAACCGACGACGATCTGCATCGAGTGCTGATCAATGGCGTTCCAGGTACAGCGATGCCTTCCTTTGCGCTGCTCCCCGGTTCCGAAGTCGAGTCACTCGTTGAGTACGTGAAATATCTGAGCTATCGCGGCCAAATGGAGACCAAGCTCATTGATTACGTCTTTAACGAACTGGGCGAAGTCGAGAAGGAAGACGAAAACGGTAACGAAATACTCGACGAAGAGGGCGAACCCGTCTTG
>JAJDEE010000458.1 GCA_029259975.1 Planctomycetota bacterium | reverse complement strand
GGTGGAGATCCCTTCATTCTACAAATGGGAGGGTTTCAAGCAACTACTCTCACGCTGCCAGACTCATTTGCTGATTTGACAGTAGTCCCGAGTTTCCCAAACCTGATTCAAGATGCCGATGGTGACAACATCGTCGATATCACTCCTTCAACGGAGAATGGGCTCATCAACAGTCGCGGTACCGTTTCGATAGCGCTCTCAAGTACAAATCCGTCGAATCCAAATGCACCTGAAAACGTAAATAGTGGTACGCGCGAATTCTTCATAAATGTTGGACGGAACAATACCTTTCTGGACACCGACGGTACCCAAGGAAATTTCATGCCATTTGCAGAGGTTTCCGACATGGCAACAGTGGATTTGATTATGGGCCTCGATAAGATGCAGACTCCGGATGGAGATAATCGTTCAAGTGACATGCCAGTCCTAAACGGCAATCGACTCGTTTTCATCGAGCGTGCCTTCGTTCTGCAAACTGCCGCCGAAGAAGCAGCTGCGCTGCTTGGCGGTGGCGGAGCGCTAGCAGCCTCGACCGGTGGTGGCACTGATCCTCCGCCTTCTTCGCAGGCACTAAGTGTTCCAGAGCCATCGGCGTTGATGCTAGCTGTCGCTGGGTTGACGGCACTGTTTGTGATGAAGCCAAAAAAGTAGCGGTGAGCAAGCCGTAGGGCAGGCCGAAGCCCGTTCTGTGCAAAAACTCTTTAAAAAGACGGCAAACTGCTCTTGCCAATGCGGGGGGGTGCTTCTACTATCCCTCCGCCTCGCCTTTTGGGGCACTCTTCTACCAATCTTTTCAAGCAGTCTTGTTCCGATGAGTGATCGTTGCTTAGGCACGTTTGCGTTGCGGGACCGCTGGAGTTGTCGTCAGGCAATCCAGGTGCGGTCTGTCGCTTGCATTGCGCTAGGGCGAATCCGAATCGGGGCAACAGACAGGAGATTCATCGGATGAGGACACAACTTTGCCTCCTACCGAAGGTACACTTTCTGGTAGCGTTTGCGATCGCCGCGTTAGGTCTTGCGCTGTTCGTGGGGCAACCCCCTGCGGCTATTGCTCAGGATGACGGCGGCGTAGTGCCAGCCGGCTACCAGTCGGGAAGCTTTTACAATAAAAATCTCGGCACGGCGCTACGGTTTAACTATCATACGCAAGGGTATGGTACACAGGACGATGTCTTCTCGATCGGTGCGATGAAGGTTTTCGACTTGGACGACGCGACTGTGTATTTCGATGGACAAGGCACGCTGAGTGACGATTTTGGTGGTGGATTCAATTTGGGAGTCGGCTATCGTGTGCTGACCAACAGCAGTCACCCGCTGATGCAAATCGATCCCGAGCGAATTATCGGTCTAGGATTTTGGACAGACGGGCAGAGTACCGCCTCGGATAACTTTTTTACGCAGCTAGGCTTCAGCTTCGAATCGCTAGGCGAGTCGTTTGACACGCGACTGAATGGCTATTTTCCGGTGGCACGAAATAAGTCTAGTGACGTTGTACTTACCGGAACCGGTGTGCCCTTCTTTCTGGGCAATAACATCTTTGGTTCGACAGAAGCTTTTACGGTAGACACCGCTCATACGGTTGTGGATAGCGAATTTGCCAAGCGAATTAATGATTTGGAAGCATGGGCATTTTTCGGCACTTACCATGTGGGAGGCGGAGGGCTCGACACGACCGGCTACCGCGCGGGTGTGCGTGGCTACGCTGTGCCCGACTTGGCGCTGTCACTGCAAGTCACCGACGACGATACTTATGACACCAACGTGATGTTCGGTGTCACGTGGTTTATGGGCCGCACGAACAAATGTAACGGCCCCTGCGGTACGATCAGAGATCGTTTCCGCGAGCCAGTGCAACGTAACGACTTTATCGCAATGACAAGCCGTCGCGAAACGAGCGCCTCGGGCAATGCACTGACCGACGCGGTATCGAATGATGCGATTCGCGTTGTTCACATCGATAGCAATGCCGGAGCTGGTGGCGACGGTTCGTTTGAGAATCCATTCGATCAGATTTCTGATATCGATGCGTCGAATGCGGCGAACAGTCTTGTTGGTGATATCCTGCTGGTCCATTCGACTTCTGCCTTTGTGGGAGCAAATGGACAGGCAACATTGCAAGCCAATCAGCGATTGCTTGGCGAGGGTATCGATGCTGACGGAAATCAAATCCCACATATCGTGGCGACGAACGAGCTAGGGAATATCAACATGCCTGAAACGGCTATTGGCTCTCTAGCATTGGCGCGGCCGACGATCGACGGGACGGGTTTTGATGTGTTGACCATGGCTGATGGCAGCTCGGTGAATAACTTTACAATCAACGGCGCGAACACGGCAATTACGGCTAGTGGTATTTCTGCGCCAACTGGTTCGATGCTGGCCAATTTGCGGATCGATGGTGGGACGAATGCTTTGGTAAACGGTGTTCGGTTTGAGAACACAACCGGCAGCGTGGTGATCGAGAACACGGTCGAGATTCTTGGAGCTACTGGAATCGGCGTTGAAATTAACGGCGGGAGCGATGGCTTGTCGATTGCTGCCGCGATTAACGACAGTACCGGTAGGTCGCTTTCGATTCACAACCGCACTGGCGGGACGGTCGACTTCACTGGCACGATCGACGACGATGCCAATGTGGCGGGGAACTTTAGTCGTGGTGTGCTGATCGATACGAATGTAAATTCAGTAATCAACTTAACAAATGCGCTGGATATCCGCGTCGATGATGGCGAGACGGGCATCGCAATAACCGCCAATACCTCCACCGACGCAGCGACGCCGGCGAGGATCAATGCTTCAGGAGCCGTCGATGTCACTGCTACAGGTTCTGGAAGAGGTATCGCGATTTCTGGCAGCGACGACACAGCAAATATCACGTTTACCGACCTGGATGCCACGGCAGTCAATGGCACTACGGTGAGTACCGCAGGCGCTGGGACGATGGCCTTTAGCTCTGCTAACGATACCCGGACGATCGCGAACACTGGCACAGGAATCGCTTTCCAGAACGATGGTACGGCAGCTAGTGCAATCGTCACCGTGAGTTCAAATGTCGAGAATACAGGCGGCGGGAGTGCTGTCTCGATTCTCAATCGTGCTGAGGATAACACGATTCAGTTCTTTGGCACCGTAGAAGCGACAGGAGCAGCCGGTGTGTTTGCCCAGAACAACACCGATGGCACGATTCTGTTTACGAATACGCTGACCTTGAACACCGCTGGCAATAATGCGGTTGAGTTAATCAATAATACTGGTGCGACGATGAGCTTCTCGGATCTTGATATTGATACGACCGATGGTTCTGGATTTGTTGCCACAGGTGGTGGAACACTGCTGATTACCAGCGCGAACAATACGAACGATATCAACGTCACTGGAGCGGGCGTGGGTGTAAATCTAATGGGCATGACCATCGATCCAGGCAATGTGCTCTTCGACAAAGTTGGTGTTGGCAGCGGTGCGGGTGTTGGCATCAATTTGCAGAACCTCGATGGAACTGGGCAGGTTGCCATTGGCGGCGGAACCAATGCGGGCGATGGAGGCAGTTTGACGACGACTGCTGGCACGGCGATCAATGTTAGCAATGCGACGAATGTGGCGTTGACGAACCTGACGGTGAGCAATGCGGGCGTGGCGCAAGGTGTCAATGTTACGGGTCAGCTGGCAGGTTCGACCGCTACCTTTACGGGCTTTGAGGTGAATACGGCAGGTGCTGATGCGGTGAATGTTAGCAACAATACCGATGGCACCATTACCTTTGCCAATCTCACAGCCAACACAACGGGTGCTGGGGGCGCGGTCGTAGCAAATAACAACGCCGCTGCGACCGTCATCTTCAACGGGATGGCGGCTAGCGCAGCTGGCAGCGGTGTCGGTTTCCAAGCTACTGGTGCAGGTAATCTTACCGTTAGCGGTACGACAAGTGTGAGTTCCAATACAGGTCGGGCAATTGAGATCGAAGGACAGACGATTGTCGGTGGAGCTTCCTTCGACACGGTCGATGTGACCGGGGCTGCGAGCGGCGTGGTCTTGACGAATGTGACTGGGGCCAACGTGACCATTGGTTCTGGAGCCGTTGCAGGAGATGGCGGCACGATTTCGACAACTGGTACAGCGATCATCGTGAACAATGTAGCCGGCCTGACAGTTAACAATGTCACCGTTGATAACGATGCGGCGCCCAACGAAGGGGCTGCTCTTAGTGTGCTCAACCAAGCTGCCGGATCGACGGCTTCGTTTAACACGCTTACAGCACGAACGACTACTGCCGATGCCGTTACGGTTAGTGGCAATGCCGCTGGAACGACAATCTTTACAGGCCTCGACGTGCAAACGACTGATGGTACCGGCGTGACTGTGTCCAATAATGGCACAGCCACTACGACCTTCAACGGTATGGATGTTGTTGCCTCGGGGGCTGGTGTTGGATTTACCTCAAGTGGCAGCGGCACTCTAACTGCCACTGGCACCAACAACGTTACGACAGACACCGGCGTCGCGGTCAATTTGGACAATACCACGATAGGAGCTGCCGGAGTTAACTTTAGACAAGTGACCGTTACTAATGGTAGCGGTAATGGCGTGGTTCTAAATGATCTTACAGGTGGCCAGGTAACGATCGGCAACTCGGCAGCGGCCTCTTTGTTGACGACTACGGGCGATGCGATTACGGTCACAAATGCTGCGAACGTAAACATCAACAACGTCGACGTGACCACCACGGCCACAGGTTTGATCGTCACAAACAACGATGCCAATGCGTTTGACTTGGCAGTGGATGACATGTTCGTCGGCAACACGGCCGCAGCGGCAGTGACTGCCACACACACGGGTACGAGCAACTTTACTTTTGCGGTAACCAACAGTAATTTCGATCATACAGTCGCAATCAATGCGGACGGTTCTGGTGACGTTAGTTTGACGTTTAATGATACGACTGTTGATACTGCCGGAGCAGACGTTGCTTTCGCACTTGCCTTGGGCAACAGTGTGACGAATGCTGACGTACAAATTCGGCGTACAAACCTCACCGCAGATAATGCGACGGCCTTCGACTTCGACTCGAACAGCGTAGGTGTCAAGAATGTCGCCTTCGAGATTTCCAACAGCATCGTGTCGAGCAGCAGCGCCAGCGCAACGGCAGAAATCGATGCCTCAGGCTCAACTGTTATGAATGCAATTGTGATCACCAACACCTTCACCAATACAGGTGCCGGCGACAACTTTGACTTGGCGGCTAACAACGCCGCGACAGTCCTCAACCTGAATATG
This sequence comes from Planctomycetota bacterium, assembly GCA_029259975.1. Classification (GTDB taxonomy): domain Bacteria; phylum Planctomycetota; class Planctomycetia; order Pirellulales; family Lacipirellulaceae; genus Bythopirellula. The sequence continues at coordinate 1,675 of JAJDEE010000458.1, read as the reverse complement.
ACTGGCAACGCTACCAACGGTGGCACCGACAGCGTGGTGCTACGAGAGCTAAACGTCGCCGACTTCAATATTGTTGATGCTGCGAACTTTGAAACAAATAACGGTGGTGTCGGCAACTTTACTTACGACTCCGCAGGTAATGTGATCGGTGACTTCGACGATATTCCCTCGCTGCCGTAACCATTGCTGAGGGGCTATGCTCGCTGTCAAGTTATCGTGTCTCCAGTGCGGCTGGCAAACTACCTGCGGCGACGTAGACATCACCCGCCGTCTGCGAGTGCTAGGCCTCCTCAAACGCGAAGCCAAGCCCACGGAGGATTTGGTTCGCGAGTTGCTTGCTGCGAATGCCAAACGCCTCGCCTGTGATCAATGCCAAACGGCAGGCCTCGCCTTCAGCGAGTCTAAGGAAAGCGGTGATTTTGATACCGACGCCGGCGACTGGCAGCAGGCCATTGTTTGCGAGGTCTGCAAGCAGCCAATTCCAGCAGAGCGGGTCGAAGTCTTCCCTGATGCTCGGCGTTGTGTCGGCTGTCAAGATGTGGCCGACCGTGGCGAAGAGCCTGAAGAGCTGGAGTTTTGCGAGAAGTGTGGTTCGCTGGTCGAACTTCGCGTGAGCCACGCCGGCGGGATGACCCGCTACAAACGGTTTTGCACGGGTAGCCCGAGTTGCCGGCTCTAGCCATTTTGAGCTGGGCGTGCGATGATGGCTCTTGCCATTTGTCAATAGTTATTTGTCAGTAGTCATTTGTCATCTACTTGCCTCGTATCTTTCAATGGCCACTGACTATTGACAACTAACTATTGACAAATCCTTCCGCCTTCCGCTTCTGCCTTTCGCCTTGTTAAATCTCGTTGCTACTGCTGCTTTTGGTCTCGAAGCGATCGTCGTGCGCGAGCTGAAAGCTTTGGGCTACGAGGCTCGAATTACTCGTCCTGGCCGGATCGAGTTTGCTGGCGATTTCTCAGCAATCTGTCGGACCAATCTGTGGCTGCGGTCGGCTGATCGGGTGATGGTTCAGCTAGCAAAGTTTCCGGCGCCCGATTTTGATGCGTTGTTCGACACTGCCTGTGCGTTGCCGTGGGAGGAGTGGATTGCCCCCGACGCGGCCATTTTGGTGCGTGGACGCTCGCACAAATCGCAGCTAACCAGCGTGCCTGCCTGTCAAAGGACGGTCAAGAAGGCGATCGTCGAGCGACTGTTTGCAAAGCATCGCGTGGTTTCTTTGCCCGAAGCCGGCGCACCGGTGCCGGTCGAAGTGGCGCTGCTCGAAGACGAAGCAACCCTGTCGCTCGACACGTCAGGCGACGGCTTGGCAAAGCGGGGCTATCGCACACTCACAGGCCCCGCGCAGATTCGCGAAACGCTGGCGGCGGCGCTCGTTCAGCTCAGTTTTTGGAAGCCCGAGCGTCCGCTCATCGATCCGTTTTGCGGCACGGGTACGATTCTCATCGAGGCGGCAACACTGGGCCGACGCATGGCTCCCGGTAGGCTTCGTCGTTTTGCTGCGGAGTCTTGGCCAGCCCTCGCATCCGAGCCTTGGCAGCAGGCGCGCGAAGAGGCTGCCGACATGCAGTTGCCTGCACTTCCTGGCAGATTAACGGTGCCCGAGCGTCCGATGGGCACTGATCTTGACCCCGAAACATTAAAACTTGCCCGTTACCATGCCGAGAAAGC
>JAJDEE010000457.1 GCA_029259975.1 Planctomycetota bacterium | reverse complement strand
AGATTCTCTCTCGCCGCGACCCCGTCAGCGACCCCGCCAACGATCGAGCCAGCGGCGAGCAGCGACACCCGATCTGGCTGATTGCCGACGGGCTGGTAACACTCGAAGAACTCAAGCCGCTGTACGCCTACCTCACCACGGGCGGCGATGTCTACAGCTGTCAGGTTGTCGGCTATTTCGACGCGGGAACTGCGCAGGCACGCGTCGAGATTATCCTCGATCGCTCGGACACGCCGACACGGCTGATCGACTGGCACGACCTGAGCAAGCTCGGACCGGGGTTTTCGCATACCATTCTGAGCAATTTGATCGAACCTGTCGAGTAATTTTTCCCATGCTATCGTCAGCCGTGTAGAATGGAGCCGTCGACCTACCTCACGCTCTTTCGGAAAAATCACCCGTCATGCCGACCGCCATTGCACTTCACTGGAACGAAAAATCTCTGCACTACGCTGTCGCGCAGGATGGGCAGATCGAAGCAGCCTCAAGCATTCCGCTTGAACCCAACATGTCCCCCGAAGCTATCGGACAGCGTCTGGCCGAATCGTTGGCACCCTACTCGTCAGGCCGAGCCAAAACGATCGTTGCGCTCAGTCGAAGCAAACTCCAGTGGCAACATCTTTCGTTACCCCCCTGCCCTGCCGAGGAGTTACCCGCGTTAGTGCAATTGCAAGCAGAGCGCGATTTCAATTCCAACGAGGACGATCTCGGCTTCGATTTCTTACCACTGGCAGGCGACGAGCAGACACCACACGAAGTGCTGACGGTTGCTGTTGACGCCGGCGAGCTAGCAAGCATTCGCCAAGTTTGCCAAGCCGCCGACCTCGCACTCGAACGCCTCGTCCCGCTAACAACTGGCTGGCCAGCCCTCGTCAATCAGGCCTCCCCAGGCACTAAGCTCGGAACGCAAATCTATGTTGCTCTCACGGCCACCGAAGCAACCCTCTGGGCAATCCGAATTGGACAAGTCGTGCTACTTCGCCAATTCCAGCTTGCAGCTAGCAACGAGCCAGCAACTATCGCTTCGGCTGTTGGCAGCGAACTGCGTCGGACCTTGCTCGCCTTGTCGCAGCACGCGAATAATGGACCGCCCGCCATTTCACTGGTAGGCAACCAACACCTTCAGCTCGCAGAATTGTCAAAACTGCTTAAAGAGAAATTGAAGGTTTCTGTACAACCACTGGACGTGACCACTCAACACCCGGGCTTAGATATCAAAGGATCGTCTCCGCCGCTTGCCGGTCTTGCAGCCGACGAATCTCTAGGCCATCGTCCGCTAGTCGATTTACTCCACCCACGCCGACGTCCCCAAGCAAACATCAATGTTCGTACCTACGCCTTGGCAGGCACTGCGGGCATTCTGCTGCTCGCACTGGTCAGCTGGCTAGGCTACACCAACCTACAAGCCCCGCTCAATCAAGCCGCAACAGACCAAGCAGAATTAACCCTGCTGGAAAAGCCGCTCGACAGTTTGAAAAATTTTGAGCAGCGCGCCGAAACGATTCGCAATTGGAATGCCGAGGTACCGAATTTGCTGCTCCATTTAGAGCAAGTCAGCCGATTGATACGCCCCAAAACGCTCGATTCCGAAAACTTCGCAGACGAACACGACGTGGTACTCGAAAAACTGAGCCTCGAAAAGAGACAGCTTACCTTCGACGCGTTAGCACGCAACAATCGCGCCGTTCAGCCGCTAGAAGCACGACTTCGCAAGGCGAATTACCGGTCGCAGCGAGGCAAAAGCGACCCCAGCACCAGCGTGCCAAAATATCCATGGCACTTTAAGTCGACGATCGAAATCACCTCTGCCAGCGACAACTTCGACAACGCGACGAGCACAACGCCCAAACCACCTCAAGACGAGGAGCCGCAATCATGAACGATCGCGAAAAAATCCTCGCAGCCGCAGTAGCTGCATTAGTTGCCCTCTGGGGAACGTCACAAGGTTGGGACAAATATCAGACAGCCCTCGAGAGAAACCTCAATACACAGCGAAACGTTGCCCAACAGCTCAGCACCGCGCGCACCGCAACGAAGCGCGGCCGGAGTGCTCAACGGAAGCTCCGCCAGTGGCAACGTCAATCGCTGCCCACCGATCCCGACATCGCCAAATCGCTCTACCAAGATTGGCTACAGCAACAGCTAACCGCTGCCGGCTTGAAAGTCAAAGAACTCAGCACCCGCAGCCCACGCACCAGCTCACCCAATCAACAACAATTTACCTTCGTCGTGAGCGCCACCGGCAAGTTAGCAGAGCTGACCGATTTTCTCTACCGCTTCTACCAAGCAAAACATTTGCACCGCATCTCAAAAGCCACTCTCGCGCCGACCGACGGACGCAAAGCTTTGAGTATCTCGCTCACCGTCGACGCCTTGTCACTCGAAGGAGGTACTCGCACAGAGAAGCTCGCCGACGGTGCCAACGATACGCTGAACCGATCCCTCGAACAACTCCGCAACAACATCGTCAGCCGCAACCTGTTTGCCACCTACGAGCCAGCAAAATCCTCGCCAGCCGTTGTCGCTGAATCCACCGATACGAAGGCGAAGCAGGCCAAATTCTCAGGCATCAACTACGGCCAAGACGGCTGGCAGATGTCGGTACGGATGCAAGACACCGGCAAGGTGTTTTACTACCGCGAAGGCGACACGATCGAGATCGGCCAATTCAAAGGCACCATCGAACAACTCGACGGCAACCGCCGCCGAGCCATCGTCGCGTCGAAAACCGGTCGCCAGCAAATCCGACTCGGCCAAACCCTGGCAGAAGCCGAGCCGTTTGGTGAC